>JANQKU010000116.1 GCA_028280955.1 Opitutaceae bacterium | reverse complement strand
GATTTGGAAAATCAACTGATTTCCATGACCAAGGGAAGCACCCACCTGACCTTCAAGTATGACTATGCTGGTCGGCGAGCGGAGAAAGTGGTTTACAGTGGTTGGAATGGGACAACTGGTACGGTAGAATCCACTTTGCGTTACGTTTACGATGGTTGGAAACTGATGGCGGAGCAGACCCAATCCGGCACCGTCCTGCGCACCTATCTCTGGGGGCAAGGAGGGTTGCTGCAGATTCATGATCAAGCGGCCGGCAAGAAGTATCTGACGGCTGCCGATGGCAATGGCAATATCGTGGCCCTCATCGACAGCGCCGACGGCTCGGTTGACGCCGCCTATGAATACGGGCCCTTTGGTAATACCATCCGCATCACCGGCGAAGCCATTGCCCATGACAACCCTTTCCGTTTTTCTTCGGAATACCATGATGAGGAAACCGGATTGGTCTATTATGGTATGCGGTATTATTCATCGGAGATGGGACGCTTTATCAACCGAGATCCCATCGATGAAGCCGGTGGCTTGAATCTCTATGGGTTTGTTCGTAATAATCCTATCAATGCTCGTGATTTTTTGGGGCTTTATGAATATGACCCTGATGGAGAAGGTGAACCGCATAACTTCCATAAGGTAATGTTTCCAGATGGAACTATAGGTATTGACCTTGGGGAAATTGTCTTAGGTGCTCCTCCACGTCGACCTTGTCGCTGTACAGGAGGTGAAAATCCTTCGGCAGGAATTGAAACAGGAACTGGTATAGGTGTTTCTAATCCGAATAGCGGTAGTGTGAGTGATATTGGCGAAGGTGTTGGAGTTGGCGGTATTAGTCTAGGTAACAAAGGTGCTGGAGTTGGAAGTTCTGGTCCAGTCACCATCAGAGGTGAAAACGGCAAACGCTATGTAGATTCCGCACTTTGGGAAAAGTTTTATGGAGAAAGTAAAATAGATAGGTTTAATAAGAATTGGAACGAGATGTTTGGAAATGACGCTGTTCATCGGTATGGTTCGGATGCTCACCTTATGAACACTTATTATATGTTTTTAGGGGCCACCTCAGATGGAAAGGGCAATTGGCAATATAACTTTGATAGGCCATCAGGGCGTATGCCAAGTGCCCGTGAAGTTGTAGGTGATCATTATGACCACGATCATATGGGAAGAGATTTATCACCTGGTTATGATGGATCTCCTGTAAAAACAAGTAAACCGACACAAAAAACGAATAATTCAGCATATGGGAAAGCATTGAAGCATTTCTTAAAGGGGCCTGAAAATACTTGGCTCAGGCTTTTATGGAGGATTCAAAATCCTGTAAATGAATTGCTTGATTTTGTTTTCACTCCAAATACGTACACAGTTGGTCTTGTTGCCGATGCGGTTGGGATATTTGGAGGCGAGTTATCTGGGGGGCTTTATATTTCTCTAGATTTATTCGGTGAAGATAAATTTGACATTGGCAAATATAAGTCTGGAGCTATTTCATTTGGATATGATCATGGTTTAAGTCTTCAATGGGGCGCCTATGATACGTTTGATATCTCTGGAAGATCAATAGCTTATAATGGATCATTTTTGACCATGACAGGTAGTGTAGTAACTAATAGAAGTGGAAATGTTATGGGTAGAACCGGTGGTTTTGTGTTTAGTTATCTTCCTGGTGGTGGCTATGTAAATGTCTATCAAGGGACTAGACAAACTTCATTCTTAAACAAAAAGAAATAAAGTTTTTGTTTTCTTAGTTACATCGAAAGAAAAGCAATGAATATTTTATTGTTAGTTAGTTTGTTAGGTATACTTCTTTTTATCTTTGCGAAAAAAATTGCTAGTATACAAAAAGCTACTCATTCTGAATGGAATCAAAATAGTATAAGTCTTAAGAGTTATATTTACATATTAAGAATCATTGGGATTGGGTTCGTTGTCATAGGATTGATTCTTGCTAATGCTTCGTGAATATAGTTTAATACTAATATGAAAATTTGGTTAGTTCAAATAGTTCTCTGCTTAGGGATGTTGCTTTTTATCTCTTGTGCGAAGAAGAGCATAACATATTCTGATTTAATAGAATTGCCAAATTCTAATACACTTGAAGCCACTATTGAAATGGCAGAGAAAATCGTCAGGGAAATTTCTGCAGAAGGTATGTATCAAGATCTTCAGGAAGAGTTCCCTTATTTAAAAGACAAAAATAAATACGGATTGAATATCCGTTGGATTACACGTGAATCCTTGGTGAATAAATCGAAAGCAAAAGTATTTATCGAAATTTCGGTGATTACGGTGATTGAAGAAAAAGTGGTGCTTGATCATGAAAAAGTGTTAATATATTGTCGGCATAGAATAGAGGGTAATATAAAAAATTATTTTAAAGAGGAGGCGAAAAAGGTGACATGGGAGTTGTCAGGTGTGAAGAATTACAGAACCTGACATCTGATGATGAAACAGACAAACACTCCCACGTCGAATGAACAGACTGAAGCCCTGGCCGAAGAATAGCAGTGGCTATCCAGGCTATGTTTAAATAAACGCTCAAGCCAGCTCCTTAGTCCGTTGAGTCATTGATTGACCGCTCTTTCGTATCTAATCGACGCTTCAGCGAAAAGACCACACCACTTCCATCCGTTGTTCCCAGCAACCTCGCTTTTTGCTCAGGTTCGTCCTGAGCATTTGACTACAAAATTGGGTGAGAAGCGCGGCTGACTTGGCTATGTGCGAGTGGGTTGATCCGCAGATTAGAAATACTATTTGCGCAGATTTTTCTGAGACTTTTGAATCTTTTAGATAGGGTTTTTATTTTTCAGAAATGTTTCTGAAAAGAAGAAGATTTTGATAACTTTTTTCCTTAGCGTCTTGGGGTCTTGAGCGAAGCGGGCGTGAGATTTCTTATCTTAATTGAGTGTTTTGATCCACAGATTGGAAATACCATTTACGCAGATTTGATGGGCGAGTTGAGTTGGTTGACTGTTCTGAAAGTTTTAGACAGGATTTTAAGTTTTCACGCAAAGACGCAGAGCCGCGAAGGCTTTCCTTTTTAATTTCTTAGCGTCTTGAGGTCTTGAGCGAAGCGAGCGTGAGATTTCTTGTCTTGTTTAGTGTTTTGATCCGCAGATTGCGCAGATTCACGCAGATTTTTGATTTGGGAAATGGGTGGTTTGAGGAGAGGTAACTATGGTCAGCTATTTTGTTAATCCTCTCTAAAATTATTCTCTAGATAAGATTTGCTACGCCATCTCCGCTATGGCTCCGTCTCTTTTTCAGAAGTGTTTCTGAAAAATGGAATTCGGATAGTTTTGCGTAGTGTGGAAAACTCAGGGTTTCTAAAGTCACTCCAGATAAGGTTTCATTTTTTCCAGGCAAAGTTTTAGCTCAGGAACCGGATTGGCAGGATTTCCTTCGAACTCGAGGATGCCAACACCTTTAAATTGGTGTTTTTGGAGAGTTTTCATTAAAAGAGGAAAATTCAGATTTCCTTCACCGATGACGGTGTCGTGCCACTGTCCGTTTGAATCAAAGGTAAAATCTTTGAAGTGGACGCCATATATGTTGTTGGGAAATGTTTCGACCCATTCTTCTGGATGACCTTGGTGTGGACCGATTTGTAAGCACCATGCCGTATCAAGGCACAGGCCTATCTCAGGAGCGCCCAGCTTGATCAGATGTTTCATTACTTCGAGCTGACCTCCAAAAGCGTAACCTCCATGATTATGGATACCGATATTTATGCTGTATTTCTGACACCAGTTTTGCACTTTTTCGATGGTTTTGGTGAAGGAATCGACTGCGAAATGGGCGGAGATGTGTTTTGCTCCAGCCATGGCGGCACATTCAAACCAGGCTTCTTCGCTTTCGTCTCCGGCAAAGTTCTGCACGCCGATCGAAACGACAGAGATGCCGCTATCTTGGTATGTTGCCAGAATGTTTTTCCAACTCTCAAGATCGTTGAAATCAGCATGAACATTGCAGACTTCTATTTTAGTTAAGCCTAGTTCGCATACTTTGGAAGCCACGTCGGCATTATTTTTAAAATCACGGAAGCAAAAGCTTTGGACGCCTAAATCGTTGAGAGTCTTCATTGGTTGGGGGATAAGGGTTAGGATTCTGGAATATATTTTTTATCTAAATAAGAACTTCCTGACCGGTTCGGCTGGACTCTGAAACGGCATCCAGAATCTTTTGGATGGCCAGAGCTTCTGATGGTTTGACCAAGAGTTCTTCACCTTCCGTCAGGTGGTTGATGAAGTTGTGAAAGCGATCACAATGGGGAAGCAGAAGAGGTTCCTGCAGAGTTTCTTTCACTAAATACTCTCCAGTGGAAGGTTCCGTGTAGAATAATTTGGCGGGATAAAGCGAAGCGCCAGCTTCTGTTCCAAAGATTTCGACATTCATTCGATTCGCTTCTTCTGTGTGGCAAGCCCAGGTGGTCTCCAGGGAAACAGTTGCTCCGTTTTTCATCTTGATTAGAGCGGTGGAGAGATCATCGACATCAAAAGCTATCTCTTCCCGGTCAGAATTTCCCCATCCTCCTTCTCCCAAGCCGCGATTGCCAAATTTTGTATAGGTGGCGCCGCTGACGGAGACGGGTTCGAAGTTTCCCATTATATGGAGGCAGAGATCGAGCATGTGCACGCCGATGTCATTGATAGCGCCTGCTCCGGCCAGTTCTTTACTGCCAAACCATGTGCCCAATTTGGGGATACCTTCACGGCGAAACCAGTAAGCTTTTCCATAGTGGATGTCTTCAAAGACACCTTTTCGAGCCAATGAATAAATTTTTTGGGCATCCGGAGTGTAGCGTTGGTTCATCCCCAGCATAAAGGTGAGACCAGTTTTTTCGACTGTTTGGAGAACTTCTTCCGCTTCTTTTGCATTCATGGCGAAAGGTTTCTCGAGAATCACATGCTTTCCGGCTTTTAAGGCTTGGAGGGCATGGGGTGCATGGAATTTGTTGGGAGTCGCGATGTAAACGGCATCTACTTTGGAATCACTGAGAAGATCTTCAGCACTTGTGTAAGCATTTGGAATATCGAATGAGCTGCAGAGTTCTCGCAATCGTTCAGTGCTCAGATCGAAAGCGGCCACAGCAGTGGCGGATGGATGTTCCAATATTTTGGTGGCGGAACTATGCGTGATTTTTCCAGTTCCAATAAATCCGAATTGAATTTTTTTCATAGGTCAAAATATCAAAATTCTTGGAATTTCATGTAAATCATCCCTATAAAGAATTACGAGACAATTGAATTGAATATCAAAAAAATAGGATTTCGTTATGCAAAATTCGGATAAGCAATCACCCTTACTGAGGGAATCTATGAAGATTGCGTTTCCCGATAAGCTTATTGGGATTGCTCATTATCATCATACAGGGGGAAATCATCCAATCCCAAATACTGTTGAAGAGGGTCGTGAGATTGTGGAACTTTTGACGGGAGGTCGTGGATGGGTATGGCATGAGGAAAAGTGGGTAGAGGTTATTCCGGGGACGTTACTTTGGCATTTCCCGGGAGATCAAACCATTGGGCGTAGCGATTTGGAAAACCCTTACCGTTGCCTGGCTGTTCGAATGGAGGGAAAGAAACTGTCTGACCGACGGGTTCCTCGCATTTCTTTTTGGAATGATTTTGAGGCAGTTCGTGATCTGACACAGGAATCCGTTCAGTGCTTTGTTGATGATTCTTTCGATAAGTCAGTTCTCTTGCAGTATGTGTTTAGCCGATTGCTTTTCCAGGCCATGTGTTATCATTACCGGCAAGAGGCGCCATCACTACCCATTAATCTAAAAAGAGTTTTAGCTTATATTACAGAAAATCTGGAGAAGCCGATTATGAGCCATGATCTGGCACGTGTCGCGGGTTGGAGTGTTCCTCATCTGCACGAACAATTTAAGAAATTTGTCGGCATGAGTCCTCATCAACAGGTTCTTAAAGCACGACTGCATAAGGCTCGTGAGCTTCTCGTTTCAACAGATCATTCTATTAAGCAAGTTAGTATTGAAACTGGGTTCAATGCGTCGGCTTCCTTTTGTCAGGCTTTCCGGAAATGGTTCAGTGTGTCACCTGGGAGGTACCGGCGTCACTATTTCTATGGCGACAGGTAAAAGCCTTACCTGTAGGCTTGCTTAGGGTTCTGTACTGGTGAATGATGCAACCGTATGAACTTAAGAGAGTTTTCCTGTAAGTCGGTCTGGATCTACGTTGCTGCAATTTTGATGTCGATGGTGTGTAGGGAGGAAGCTTTTGCAGCTCCAGCCAAACCTCTAGATACCCCTTCTGAGATTGTGGAAAAGAAAGAGATTGGAGACGGAGTGATTCGTCACAACTTTTCTGGAAGAAATGACTCAGGTGCAGTTTGGGTTCCGCTTAATGCGGAGTCTTTTTCTTGGGAAGCCGGAGAAATTTTGCCTCCTCAGTTAGTTGAAAAAACAACTCTTAAAGTAACTGAACTCCCGATTGAATATATCCAGGCTGGAGAGATTCTTTTGGCTTTTCATGTCGACGAAAAAGGAGAAGTAACTGAGGTTAAAATTTTGGAACCTTTTCGAGGAGAATTACCGACGACTCTGGTGAAATCGATTATGAAGTGGAGGTTTTCTCCATTGAGTCAGAAGGGTAAGGCTGTTGCCTGTGCTTATGCGCATCGAGAACGTATTTATCCATTTAGCGTGACATTACAGGAGGGCGAATTTGCTGATGTTCCTCCTACGATTAAGAATCTGAAAGGCCCATTTCTTTTTATCTTAGGGGATGAAGAAACTGCTGCATCGTTAGGGGTACGCCCTTATAACCCGTTTTATCCAATGAATGTTAGGGGATATCATCGCTTTGGTAAGCTTTTGTTGAGTGGCATTGTGGATGAGAAAGGAAGGCTAAAAAAAGTGAAAGTGGAAGAAGCGGATTTCCCTGAGCATCGCAAGGCTATCAAAAAAATCGTTCAAAAATGGAAATTTAACCCGGGCATGAAAAATAAGGAAATTGTTTCAACTAAAGTGTGGATTGATTTCGTTATTTATCCTCCCATTATAGAGCTGATAACGGAAGAGGAGGGACTGATTTCTCCTGTGGTTTTGAAGGCCTATGATCTCGGTGGAACAGTAGGAAATACCATTCGTTTTGGGTCAGTGGTTTTGGTTTTTACCATAAATGAAAATGGCAAAGTAGAGGATCTCGAGGTCGAACATTGTGACGTCCCGGCATTGATTGAACGAATTCGTAAGACATTCCTGCAATGGGAGTTCCAACCTGGCGTTAAAGATGGGAAGGCTGTCAAAACCCGAGCTCGATATTCAGTGAACTACAGGTCGGAAGACTTTCTTCCGAGGAAGGATAGGTTTCTTCACTGAGGCAGTGATTAAAAATATAATCTCAAAGAAAAAGGCCGAGTTCTTCAAAACTCGGCCTTTTGAAGAAAGGAAAATGAAAACGGATTTATTTGATTTCGTTACCGGTTTCGGCATCGAGGATTTTGTAGTTTTCGACGTGATAATTGGGATCGGCCCGGAAAGTCAGATGCACATCGAATAACTTCTCCAGTTTCACCAGCAGATCAGCGTCTTCTTTACGCAGTCTCTCAATGATAGTGGGATTGACCAGGATACGCAGTGAGAGGTTTTTCTCCTGCCCTTGAGAGCGAATTCTCCTGACGATGCTAGAAAGCTCTCTTTGTAGTTCGACGCTGATGGATGCGGCAGATTTGACGATGCCTCGACCTTTACAGTAAGGGCAGTCTGTATAAACGCCAGAGGACATGCTCTCCTGTTGTCTTTGGCGAGTCATCTGCATAATACCGAGAGGTGAAATGGGTAGGATGTGATTTTTGGACTTATCGTTTGCCATGGCTTGTTTCATCTTGGTCAGGATGGCATTGCGATGGCGACGTTGCTTCATATCGATGAAATCAATGATGATCAATCCACCGATGTTACGGAGTTGGATCTGTCGGGCGGCTTCTTTTGCCGCTTCGCAGTTTACTTGAAAAATTGTGTCTTTCTCGTCACCGGCTTTGCTTTTATGTGAACCTGTATTGACGTCGATTGCGATCAGGGCTTCCGTCTCGTCGATGACGATCTGACCTCCTGAAGGAAGCGGGACCTGGCGTTGGAATGTTTGCGCAATTTGTCTCTCGATATTGTAGCGTTCAAAAATCGGAATGCTGTCTTCGTAGAGCGCTATCTTGGATTTTGATCGTTTGGAAATTTGCGAAACCAGTTCGATAGTCAGATCATAGTTCTTTTTGTTATCGACCATAACCCGATCGACTTCTTCCGTTAGAAAATCTCTCACCGTTCTTTCCACCAAATCCGGTTCTTCGTAGAGAATTTCGGGAGCTCGGGATTTTTCTATGTTGGTGGAGATTTCCTCCCATTTTTTCAGGAGAATGTGGAGGTCTCGAACAAAGTAGCGCGCTTTTTTCCCTTCGCCTGCTGTGCGAATGATAATGCTCATCCCTTCTGGAATCGTCAGGGATTGAATGATCTTCTTTAAACGAGAACGTTCTTTATTGTCCTCAATTTTGCGCGAGATTCCACATTGGTCGGAATAGGGCATCAAAACGAGGAAGCGGCCGGGTAGCGAAAGGTTGGTAGTGGTTCGGGGGCCTTTTGTCCCAATAGGACCTTTGGTTACCTGAAGGACTATCTCTGTTCCCACTGGATAACGGGAAGGGATGTCTTTGATGGTTAGCTTTTCGTTTTTCTTTTTCTTGGAGGAGCGGTTGACTCGGACAACTTCGACGGATGAATCAGCTGCTGCCGGGAGAATATCCCAGTAATGAAGGAAAGCGTTTTTGGCCATTCCGATATCGACAAAGGCGGCTTTCAGCCCTGGGTCGAGGTTTTTGATGCGGCCTTTGAAAATGCCACCAACGATTCGGTTGTCATTTGACCCTCGTTCCGCATCAAATTTTTCGAGGATACCATCAACCAATAGGGCGACTCGTTTTTCGAGAGGTTCAGCGTTGATGATAAGCTCACGGAACGGCTTTTTTTCCTTACGAAGAGAATCGATAATTTTCGTCACGAGTGGACGTTTCTTCGCTCTTTCTTTTGCCTCTTTTCGAAGCCCTGACGGATTGATGGGTTTGACCACTCCTTCTTGAGGAGGGGCTTTTAACTCTTCATCATATGGTGTGGAATGGCTGTTACTGTTATTGTTGTTTGATTGATTGTCTGCGGTCATTGCGGTGTTTAGTATCCCATTGTGGGTGGGGATCCGCCTTAACAGTTGCACAAACAAGTTGTGACCGAATTGCTGGGTGTAAGCAATCGGTGACAGCAGGTAGGACCGTCTCAAAAATCTCTTCTGAATCTATAGACACTTTGAACTAATCCTTGAAATATGCAGCAGCTGAGAAGGAAAGAGCCACCATAACTTAAGAAGGGGAGCGGTAACCCGGTAATGGGGATTAACCCAATGGTCATCGCTATGTTAACGAAAACGTGGATGGCGAAGATGGTAGTGACGCCTAATGCTAATAAGGTGCCGAATCGATCCCGGGCCATCCCGGCTATTCGAATTCCATTTCCCAGTATCAAACCAAAAAGGCCCAATACTGTAACGCTTCCTAGAAAACCTTTTTCTTCCGCCAGAACGGAGAAAATGAAGTCATTGTGAGCCACTCCTCTGGGGAGATAGCCCAATTTTGCCTGAGTGCCCTCAGTCCATCCTTTCCCGGTAAGACCTCCGGATCCAACAGAAATGAGGGATTGCCTGAGGTTCCAACCTATTCCATTGGGGTCAATTTTATCTGGCGCGACAAAGGAGAGGATCCGATTGCGCTGGTAGTCACGCAGGGGCAATGGAGAAAGTTTTTCGTACTTTTGTCCGTGATTTGTCGGGGAGAGATTGTTTTTTTCCAAAAACCGATTGTAGTTGTACACGTCCACAGCGACAATGGCCACGAGTAGCAACACAATTGCAATCGAGGCTACGAAAAATCGCCTAGCGAGGTTGGAAACAAACAACAAAGAGAAAACCATGGGTGGGAGTACAAGAGCTGATCCGAGATCAGGCTGTAACAAGATCAATATCATTGGTATGCAAACGGCAAGTGCCATTTTGACCAATACTTTGAGTGAGTCTTTAATCGAACCGATTTCAGATCGTGCCAGGATACTGGCGGACATGACTAACACCCCAAATTTTGCCGCTTCAACAGGTTGAAAAGGAATGCCACCAAAAATCAACCATCGACGTGAGCCACCTCTGACATCTCCGAGTGGGCTCCAGAGAAGTAGAAGAGCTATGATTGCCAGCAGATAAACCCAATGTGAATACCGGAGGAAGTATTTATAATCGATTCTTGAAAGGACTAGATAGGCAATGGTCCCAAGGACAATCCAAATGATTTGCTTCTTGTATAGAGTCTCTCCGGTATAAAATTGTGCGCTGTAAATGAAGAAGACACCGGTAATGCTAAGGAAAAGGATAGCAGTGGGTGAGGCCAGATCGAATCGACTCTTCGATACGAGCCGGAAGATATTGGAGATAGGTGCTTGGTCAGGGCGTAAGGGCACGGCAAAAATTCATACAGATTTTTTTTAACAAAGCTACAGAATCTTACGCAGAAGAGATTGGTCGTCTTTTTGTGATGAGACAAAGTAAAAGAGAGCGATGATTCTTAAACACTTTTAGAAGTCTTTAAAATAAAGGTTTACAGAGGGAAAGGTTGCTCTTTTAAAGCGAATATCTACGTTGGGTTCCTTCTTCCGGGTTTAAATCTATCATCCTTTTTGTTCTTATCGGTTATCAGTTCGTTTTTTTTGATTTGGGCGGTTGCTTTGCTTGCCGGGTTTGCCGCTGGTTTATGCCTAGTGTATTGGAGTAAACGAAAAGAACGCCGGAGGGTGAAAGAAGAATCCAAGGCGATCCTGGAATTGGCCAGACGAGAGGCTGAGGTCGATGTGAAGCAAAAGAAGACTCAGTTTGAGAGAGAAAGGGATCGTACTGCACTTGAAATCGAGGTAAAACTTCGGGAAATTCGTTCTCATGAAGAGTCGATTGGGGCTCTCGATCATGAATTAAATTTGCGGGAGGAAAAACTGAATCAGGAAAAAGCCTTGGTGCGGCAGGGCAAAGAATCAGTTCGAAAGATGTCCCGTGATATTCAGCAAACAATGGCCAGCCTGGCATCAATGGATGTGGAGGAGATTAAAAAAAGTTTACGCGAAAATATTCAACAGGAGTGTCAGGATGAACATCGAAAGTTGAGAAAGGAACTCTTGGCTCGTTCAGACAGAGACTTAGCAGATGAGGCTCGGCGGATTCTAGTGTCTGCCATGCAACGTTTGTCTGCCCGGGCTGGCCATGATCTTACCTCGAGCATTCTGCAATTGCCCAATGAAGATATGAAGGGGCGTATCATTGGCAGAGAAGGGCGTAATATAAAGTGTTTTGAGGCAGCTACCGGAACGACGCTTTTGATCGATGAATCCCCTCAAACGGTTCTCATTTCGTCATTTGACCCTGTTCGTCGAGCTGTGGCAAAGGTAGCCCTGGAGCGATTGATCGAAGATGGCCGAATCCATCCGGCCACAATTGAAGGTTTTGTCAAAGAGGCTCAATCAGAAGTCGATTCCATTGTGATGAATGCGGGAGAGGCGGCTATCGAAAAATTGAAGATTTCGACAATGGCGCCTGAGATTATTGAATTGATCGGGCAGCTGCAGTATCGGTTTTCTCATACGCAAAATATGTTGGATCATTCGATCGAGGTGGCGGTTCTCTGCTCCATGCTTGCTGCTGAAATTGGTCTGGATCAAAGCATCGCCAAACGGGCCGGACTTCTGCATGATATAGGCAAGTCTATTGATGGTGAATATGAAGGAAGTCATGCCTTAGTTGGAGCGGAATTTGCCAGGCAGAGAGGTGAGAATGAAATCGTCGTCAATGCCATTGCAGCGCATCACGAGGAAGTTAAACCAGAATCAGTTTATGCCGGGTTGGTTATTTTGGCCGATACTGTTTCTGCGGTCCGACCGGGTGCCAGGGCAGAACCTATGACGGCTTATGTCGAGAGATTGGAACAACTGGAAGAATTGGCGACCTCATTTGAGGGCGTTTTAGCTGCTTATGCTATCCAGGCCGGGAGAGAAGTCCGCATTGTGGTGCATCCGACTATGGTGACAGATGATGACGCAAGGGAGCTGGCCCGAAAGGTAAGGAACCGGATTGAGGAAGAACTACAGTATCCAGGCACGATTAAGATAACAGTTATCCGAGAGCAACGATTTACGGAACAGGCAAAGTAACAAACCGTTATGTAAAAAAAGAACCAAATGAATTATGAGAACATTTCTAGCACTTGCTGCCGCCGTTTCTGCCTACACTAGCCTAATATTCGCAGCCGAAAGTATCGCTCCGCAGTCAATATCCGAGCGAAGCTCAACGGTAGTTTTGAGATCTGAAGTCCAATGGGAGCCACTCAATCCTGCCCGTGGCGACAAAAGCCCGAAAGCTGGCACTCTTTGGGGCGATCGTAAGAGTTCGGGGCCGACAGGCTTTCTCGTGAAGTTTGCTGATGGTTTCTCATCGCCACCACATATTCACAATGTTACCTATCGCGCAGTAGTCATAAGCGGCCACATTCACAACGATGACCCTAATGCTGCAGAAATGTGGATGTCGGCAAGCTCTTTCTGGACACAGCCGAAAGGAGAACTTCACATCACCGCTGCCAAAGGAAATTCCAATGTAGCCTATGTTGAGATTGATGATGGGCCATACCTCGTCCTTCCTCCCGAAGAGGCGTTTGATAGTGGAGAAAGGCCAGTCAATGTGGATCCGTCGAATATTGTCTGGATGGATGCATCAGACATTAGAAGATGGGGCGATCAACAGGTAAAGACTGCTTCTGCCGATGGGCCGAGAATCGCCTTTCTTTGGGGCAATACGAAGGAGGGGCAGCTGAATGGAAGTTTCATCAAATTACCCGCTGGATTTAAAGGAAAGATAATGAGTTCTGGTTCAACTTTCCGAGCAGTAGTCATCAAGGGGAAACCACAGTATCAAGTGTCTGGCGAGAACACTGCCAAAACCCTGGAGCCAGGCAGTTATTTTAGTTCAGTGAAAAAGGTAGCACACAAGCTTTCCTCTTCTGCAGTAGAAGAGAGTATTATTTACGTGCGCACGAATGGAGCCTACAGAGTTGCTCCAACACAACCCGAGAAGTAAATTGCCTGACACAACATAACAATACGGTGGTTGCAACGTCGCTAACGCGTCGCGCCACACCTTAGCGGTTTCCTAAAAATCATCCAAAATTATGAGTGATAAAACTATTCTTGAAACATTTCCTAATCCTGCGACGGATCGTGATTATGTGATTGAGCACGTTTCTCCGGAATTTACCTCGATGTGCCCCAAAACCGGGCAACCTGATTTTGGAGAGGTAAGGGTCAGCTATGTTGCCGACGAGGTGTGTGTCGAATTAAAATCTCTGAAATTCTACTTCAATGCTTTCCGCAATGAGGGAATCTTTTACGAAGCCGTTACCAACAGAATTTTAGATGATCTAGTGGCCGTGCTTTCCCCCCGCAAAATGGAAGTAGTGACACAGTGGAAACCTAGGGGAGGGTTGAGTTCGGTCATTACGGCATCGTATGAAAAGCCGTCTGCCTAATGGTGTTAAGGATTGAGTAGTTGAATGACTTTTTCGTGGATTTCGGGGCCAGTCGCAACAATGGAGTCACCCTTGACAGGATCATTCCCCTGCCAGTCGCTGATCGTTCCGCCCGCTCCCTGGATAACGGGAATCAAGGCCAGCAAGTCCCATGGGTTCATAATAGGATCCAGCATGATATCGGCAAACCCGGAAGCAAGTAGCGTATAGCCATAGCAGTCTCCCCAGGTGCGGGCCATTTTTACTTTTTGCTGAAGCTGATCAAATCCTTCCTGAGCATGGTATTTACCAATATTGGTATAGTCAGTGAGGAGGAGAGTCGCTTCGCTTACCGCCGGGCATGATCTCAGCCGGGTGGGTACCCCATTGAGGGTTGTGAGGGTGTTATCTCCTATATACAATTGATTGAGGATGGGCAGGTTGATTCCTCCCAGGATTGGGTTTTTCTGGTAGAGGAGACAAATGAGAGTCCCGAAGAGTGGGCATCCACTGGTAAATGTTTTTGTCCCATCGATTGGATCAAGAACCCAAACGAAATCGGCCTCGGGATTTTCTTTTCCAAATTCTTCACCGATGATGCCATGCTCTGGGTAGCGTTGGTTGATGAGGTGCCGAAGGGCTTTTTCTGTCTTTTGGTCAGCGATGGTTACCGGAGTTTGATCTCCCTTCAGATTCACGGTGAGGGATGGGTCTGAAAAGTACGGACGGATCAGTTTTTCGCTGCTTCGAGCTAGTTCATGGATGAAAGATCGAAATGTGGCTATGTCCATTGAGAGTTTAACGTAAAAGAGTGTTTTCTAAAAAGAGACTGTCTGAAAAGTCTAAATGAATGATGGTGCGAGCCGAGAAAAAAGCAGCACAAGGCGGTTTACTGCGTAGCGCACTAGAAGTGCGTAAGCAGTGAGCCAACACAGTGAACTTCTTTCTGCCATCTTTATTTAGTCTTTTTAGACAGTCTCTAAAAAATAGGCGTATGATAGTTTTTAATGAGGAACGAGCAATAAAACCTTTTTTGTTGGGTGTCCTCTTGGATTTGTTCTTGGCGAAAGTCCCGTCAAGAGACAAAAGAAAGAGATGAGTTGGATGAAGACTCCCGTTCATGTAATCGATTTTGAAGGAAACCGGCAGTCCGGCATTCTTGAATACGGAGTTGTGACGCTTTTACATGGAGGGATTGTTTCAACACATACTCGTCTCTGTGGTTCCGCAGGTCGTATTTCGGCAATTGATGCGAATGTACATGGCATTCGAGAGAAAGATGTGAAGGGATGTAATGCTTTTTCAGTTGAGTGGGAGCTTTTTGCAACATTACGGGAATCAGGTGTTTTGGCGGGGCATTTTGCCGCAACAGAAAACGGGCTTCTCAAATCGGTTTGGCCGTATCCGAGAATTTCTCCGGATTTCTTGTCTCCAGGCCGGGAAATAGCGGACTGGGGCCCATGGATTGATACGGGCTATATTTTTAGAGAAATGGGCTTAGCCGAAGGGTCTGCCAAGTTGGAAGACTTAATTATGAAAATGGGTTTAGGCGGCAATTTGGAAGATTTAGCGAATGAATATTGCCCAAAAGATCGAGCTGGCTTTCATTCTGCTTTATATGATGCTATAGCTACTGCACTTCTCTTACTTTCGATTGGACAAAATGGGGAGGGAGAAGCCGTCTCACTTGGTTGGATGATTGAAATGAGTACGGCAGATCCCGAAAAGAAAGAAGAGAGAAGGCAGGGCCGGCTTTTTTAAGAGAAAAATTTAGTAATGAGGAAATTGTATGGATAGCGGAAAATTGAAATGTGTAGTGGAGTCTCATTCGGTATTAGGTGAAGGCCCCTTGTGGGACCAAGGTGAAAAGTGCCTTTGGTGGGTGGATATTGAGGGTCAAAAAATTCACCGTTACGATCCTGCTCAGAATGAAGATCAATTGATAGAGACAAAGGGACGCCCCAGTACAATTGTTCCCCGAGAGTCTGGTGGTGTTGTTTTCACCATGGAACAGGAGGTGCTCGCTCTGGATTTTGCGGCATCTGCAATTTCAGTTCTGGCCCCTATCCCAGAGGCAGATCCAAAAGTGCGTTTTAATGATGGAAAATGTGACCCGGCAGGAAGGCTCTGGGCTGG
>JANQKU010000039.1 GCA_028280955.1 Opitutaceae bacterium | reverse complement strand
CAATTCAAACGTGCCTTTTTCTACAAAATCTTTTCTGAAAACTATTTTATATTATCCTCAAATTGTTTCACTCAGCGCGTTGGCAGATGAATATAGTTTCACTCAGTCTACCTGCAAACAATGTACCATTGCGTACAACTTCTGCAGGTGTTAAAAAATCTTGAGCTTTGACTGCATCAACAGAAAACCCCACACTTTTAAGACGTTCCGGAAAATCTAAGCCATAACGTCTTAAATGATCAGGCTGGCCAAACAATCGCGTCCTCAAGGCAAGATCTGTAACATTCTTACCTTCAATGGTATCTTTTAATGCAGCAGTAATAGGAACAAGAATGATGGCAATTCCTGTTTTACTCAATACTCTGTAAAGCTCCCGCATTGCTTTAAAATCATCATTAACATGTTCCAGCACATGACTACAATATATTAAATCAAAATGGGAATCACCAAAGGGGATATCCATTAGGTCAAATTTCAAATCGACTCCATCCATTTCAATATCGGAAGTGATATATTTTCCATGAAAAACATTCTTAAAATAAGATTTCAGGCAATCCTCTGGAGCTATATGAAGAAACTTTGCATCCACTTTGTTGGAACGAGGAAATACATTGCGTTTAATATACTGTATGACTAATCGATGTCGCTCAAGCGAACCACACCAAATGCACCTCGCACGATAGCGGCGATGGATGTATCCAAACGGAGCAAATGCTCTTGATTTCCGTTCGCACACAGGACAATACACACGGTTTCCCATATATATTGGTTTTTTGAGTTTAGATATGATATTGTTTTTCATAGAATACACGAAATAATAATTTCCCATTTTCAAATGAGGTGAAGATCCTGTGCAGCGATAATCTAGATTGAGTTTATCGTGAAAAAATTATTTCCGATACTACACTTGAGAATGCTGAGAAGGTATTAACGAAAGCAAAATCACTCACACACGATACGGATAGTCCAAACTGATGGCACACGTATAAAAAGACCTTACTACCTGCCTTGCATTAGTATGAAAGATGTAAATATTCTATCATGATCCTTGCCGCTTGGGAATACCACCAATATTACTTCAACAATGCCCGAAATTTTTCCGTAACTGAACTTTAAATACACCGACCAAATAGAGCCAGATAATGCCATCATTAGTTCTCTTTCATCACAAAAAACTGAACCATCAGAGAGAAATCTGTCCCATCCACGTTCAAATGAATGCAAAAAACAGAACAATCTCAGAAAACACTTTCTTTCCCGTTTTTATAGGCTCCAATCTCTGTCTGAATAGAATAATTTCTCGATAACGAATATCGGTCCCTATGTAACAAACAGGCTTTGATTCAAATTATAAAGGACTTTAGAATAGAGTCAAAGCTCCACCATTGGTGAACATTCAATATTCACATACAAAAAATTAAAAATCCCCATTCACTGCGAATAACAGTATTTCTGATCACCGTTATTTTCTAGTAAAATAATGCCATTCGGCGGATCGCGTTATCTTCAGATAGTTTGAGCATTGCAAGCATTTTTAAAAGTCGCCATACTCTCCTGCCTACATTTTTTATGGCTTTTCCTATACTTGCCATAAAATTTGTTTAACTTCGATAAGTCTATTTCCATAAAACAAATAATGCAGCAATTCTTTGCAGAAAATCAGTCCAGGAAGTAAAGTTCGAGCAGTCCCACCCCTAAGTTTCCATCAGAGCTTCGGATATGTGCTGTGTAAATACCAGAAAGTAGAGTTAAAAGAATAGCAGCATCCTTTGAGCCATCAGCAAGAGCCGATAATCCAACTTCCGTGAAAGCAACATTAAGTGCCTCGGAGTCATCATCACCCCAATTATCGTTTTCATTTATCAAGGTATTACCCGAAAAGACCTTTATTTGAGGATCAGGAAGAAAATTTGGAACACCACTAGCTGCCAATCCTGGACCAACACCTCTAATCAACACTCTTCTGGATTGACTCTCTGGAATAATAAAACCCGGAATGACTACCCTATCTCCCAAACCCACATCAGCCAAATTTCCAGGACCATTACCTAATTGACTCTCAGCATTACGTCCCATCCCCCAAAAAGTTCCATCTGCTTTTAGGCAGAGACTATGTTCATATCCTCCCGATGCATTGGCAATATCCGTTGCTATCAGCTGAAGCCATCAACTTTTTGAGAAAATGTTTTTTCATCAAATTCATCACTCTTCTACAATAAAAAGAGAGACTATGATCACCGCCCACATTCTTCAGGATATCCATCACCCAAACTTTTTCTTATAATTTTATTACTCTGACATCAACGAATCTAATCATATTATTCTGATTTTTGGAAGACTTGTTTATCTTCGACAAAACAATATTTATGAAACCAATGAGCACTCACAAGAGAGGATTGCAATAGCGGCAAACACCGGTTTCATCAGTTTGGACCGAATTCGGATACTCACCTTTCCTCCCTAACAGGCCAGAGACTTAAAAATGTCATTTATCACAGACGATTTCCTCCTTCACAGCGATGCAGCCTGCGAGCTCTATCACGACTACGCAAAGGACGAACCCATCTTTGACTATCACTGTCACATCTCTCCAGAAGAAATCGCCATTGATCGGCAATTCAAGAACCTCTTCGAAATCTGGTTAGCAGGCGATCACTACAAATGGCGAGCTATGCGAGCCAATGGTATCTCAGAAGAATACTGCACGGGGCAGGCTACCGATTATGACAAATTTCTCGCCTGGGCCAAGACCGTTCCCGAGACATTGCGTAACCCACTCTATCACTGGAGCCATCTTGAGCTGAAGCGTTACTTCGACATCGACACCCTATTAAGCAGCGATACCGCTGAAGAAATCTGGAACAAAGCCAACCAACAACTAAACACACCTGAACTTTCCGTTCATGGTATTTTGAAAAAGCAAAAAGTGGCTGTTATCTGCACCACCGATGATCCAACGGACACTCTCGAATCACATCAGCAAATCGCTCGCTCTGATCTTCCAACCAAGGTCTACCCCACTTTTCGTCCGGACAAAGCGCTGACCATTAATCAACTCGAAGCCTTTAAGGCATGGGTGCAAAAACTGGAGCAAGTCAGTAATGGTGACTGCACCAGTTTTCAGGGTTTTCTCGAAGCCCTCAAACAAAGGCATGATTTTTTTCATTCCATCGGTGGAAGACTGAGCGATCACGGCCTCGAAAATTGCTTTGCCGATTCCTGCAGTGAGACCGAAGCCGCAACTATTTATGATCAAGCCCGATTGGGTAAAGAGGTGACCCCGGAACAACAGGCAAAATTCGCCAGCTTCATGATGTTGTATTTTGGTCACCTCGATGCGGGTCGAGGATGGGTCAAGCAGCTGCACCTCGGAGCCATTCGCAGCAACAACACACGTCAATCGGCAAAGCTCGGCCCTGACACGGGTTTTGATTCGATTGGTGATTTCAATCAGGTGAGAGCATTACAGCAATATTTGGATACACTGGATCGGGACGAACGACTGCCCAAAACCATCGTCTACAATTTGAACCCGAGCGATAACTACCTTTTTGCCACCATGATGGGAAACTTTCAGGATGGCAGCATCGCCGGCAAAATGCAGTTCGGCAGTGGCTGGTGGTTTCTCGATCAAAAAGAAGCCATGGAGTGGCAGCTCAACGCGCTCAGCAATCTCGGCCTGCTCAGTCGGTTTGTCGGCATGTTGACGGACTCCCGCAGTTTCATGTCTTACTGTCGCCACGAATATTTCCGACGCGTCCTCTGCAACCTGGTCGGGCAGGACATCGAAAAGGGAGAAATCCCCCGGGATATGGAACTCGTCGGAGGAATGGTAAAGAATATCTGTTTCGGAAACGCGAAAAACTACTTTGATCTAATCCTTTGACGAGAGGAAAAATAGTTAACCACGAAGGAACGAAGAGCACGAAGTTCCGAGGCACTGGCCGACACATGACCGAATCTCTAAAGAAAATCGAACCAAGAGATAAACGCTTTGGGTTTCTTCCCTTCGTGACCTCTGTGTTCTTCGTGGTGAAAAAGGTTTCATTGTTTTAGACAAAATTTACAGGATTTCTCTTTTTTAGAAATGATTCTGAAAAATGAAAAGGATCAGTTTCTTTTATCCACAGATTTACTGAAGAGGTAGTTGTCTAGATTTTTAGACAGCCACTGACTGAATCAGGGAATAGATTGATTAATAAGAGTTAGAAGATTTTTGAAAGGTGGTGAAAAATAGGAGCAATTTCAGATTGAGAAGGAAGATGTTCCTTACCCTTCTAAAGATTCTTTTAAAGCTTCCAATGCTTCCCATCGAGCATAAGCGATTTCCAGCTCTGCTTCAATGGCCTCACTTTCTTCTTTCGCCTCTTGAGCAACCTGGGGATCTTTTGTGTAAGTCGCAGGATCGGCCAGTATCGTAACCACTTTTTCTTTTCGTTGATCGAGCTCTTCAATTCGAGCCGGCAGCTCATCCAGCTCCTGCCGTTCTCTGTTGGTAAACCGTCGAGGTTTCTTTTTCTTCCAATTTTCTTTCCTCGCTTGCTTTTCCTCCGCCAAACCCTTTGCCGTTTCAGTCAATCGATTTGCTTTCTTTTGCAACCAATCATCGTAACCACCGGAATGTTCTTCCACACTTCCGTCCTTATCAATGGCGATGATACTTGTGACCGTATTGTTGAGAAACTCCCTGTCATGACTGACCAGCAACATCGTTCCTTTAAACTCGAGCAAAAGCTCTTCCAGCAGTTCCAGGGTTTCGGTATCCAAGTCATTGGTAGGCTCATCCATCACCAGAAAATTAGCCGGTTGGGTGAAGAGCTTTGCCAAAAGCAACCGATTGCGCTCCCCTCCCGATAACGATCGTATGGGAATTCGGATACGATCCGGCGTAAAAAGAAAATCTTTCAAATAAGTAACTATATGTTTCTGTTTTCCATCGACCAATACTGTCTCATAGCCATCAGCCACATTCTCCATCACATTTTGCTCTTCATTGAGCTGAGCCCTCATTTGATCAAAGTAACAGATCTCCAGTTTCGTCCCTCGTTTCAGTTGCCCGGAAGAAGGCGTTAACTGACCCAATAACAATTTCAGCAAGGTGCTCTTGCCTGAACCATTCGGACCAATGATACCGATGCGGTCATTTCGCATCAGTTCGAGATCGAAGGGTTTTAAAATGGTTTTTTCAGAATAGGAAAAAGAAACCCCTTCCGCACTGATAACTTTTTGACCGGAAAGAGCTGCTTCCTGAATTTGAAAGCTCGCAGTGTTTTGTCTCTGCCGCATGGCACGGTGCTCTGCTCTCATTTTAAGCAGCGATCTCACACGGCCTTCATTGCGAGTCCTCCGCGCCTTGATCCCTTTTCGCAACCAGGCTTCTTCCTCGGAAAATTTCTTCGCAAAATTCCGTCTCTCCTTTTCCTCCGCCTGCAATAACTCCTCTTTTCGTTTCAGATAAGTATCGTAATCACAGCGATAGCTTTCCAATTGACCCAAATCGATTTCTACAATTCGCGTCGCCACCTTTCGCAGAAACGCCCTGTCGTGCGTCACGAAAAGAAGGCTCATACCCGAATCGACCAAAAAGTTTTCCAACCAGAGGATCAAATCCAGATCCATATGATTCGTCGGTTCATCCAGAATCAATAACGCCGGTTCCACCACAATTGCCTTGGCCAGTAAAACACGTCGTTTCTGCCCTCCCGATAGCGATGAAAACGAAACATCCGCTTCCAGCCCAAACTGCTCTATCAAAGCCTCTATTCGATGCTCCATCTGCCATTGCCGATCCGGATCAAGACCTGAATCCTTCCCTCCATTTTTCAAATCGAGAAGCCGTCTCCCTTCTTCTTCATACCCCAAAGCAATCGCCTCATAAACAGAGACATTCCACTCCTCCGGAGAAACTTGTGGCAAGGTGGCCACGCTTCCTCCTTCCGGAAAAGACAGGGTTCCCGTATTGGGAGCATACTCTCCTTGAATAATCTTCAAAAGAGTCGATTTCCCCGCGCCATTTCGCCCGACAATACAGACCCGTTCACCACGTTCCATATGCAACTGCACATTTTCCAGAACAGGTGGCCCGCTAAAGCTTATCGAAAGCTCATGGATACTCAAAATCGGCATGATTCGTCAAATCAAGCGTCCGGCAGGAGATCAAGATCAACTTCCTGCCATCCCCTCACCGAGTTGATCAAATAAATGTGATCGCAATCTTTCAAATCATCGACGTGGATAACTTTTTCCTGAATTTCTCCCTTTGCCAAAAGAAGAGCCCGAAAGGTCCCCGCCAGTAAACCACATTCAATGGGCGGCGTATATTTTACGCCATTTATTTCAACAACCAGATTGGCAATACAGGACTCTGTTAACTCCTTTCGTTCATTCCAGAGCAAAACATCATCATACGCTTCCAAGCCCTCTTTGGCCTTCTCATAAACAGCCCGATGCGTTGTTTTATGATAGAGAAAAACATCGGATGAACGGACCACTGATTTCGCCAGAGCCACTCTCCATTTATCCTTCGTGATGGATAATTCCCGGCTCTCAACCGAAAGTTCTCCTTCAGGTGACAATAGAACCCGCACTCGTCTGCGCTTATCTCCAAAATCTTTCTGCAAGGAATCGAGCTGCTCAATCCAATCATCCACACATCCCTCAATCGAAAAATAGTCGGCGGATTCTTTCAAACGGTTCATGTGCTGATCGAGTAACCAAAACCCTTCATTCGGTGACCACTTCATCGTCTCCAATAAGGAAAAGGTTGGATAACTCTGCGTGAGAATCCGGGCCTTAGTCAGACATTCCTCATATTCATCATCACGATGCGAATCCCATACGATGCCCCCCCCAATTCCATAGGCTGCCGTCTCAGTTTTTTTATCTACCAGAACGGTTCGTATCGCCACATTAAATTGCGCCTTCTCAGGAGATAAAAATCCTATACTCCCCGTATAAATACGGCGTGGAGATATCTCTAACTCTTCAATGATCTCCATCGTTCTTTTTTTGGGAGCTCCCGTAATCGAAGCCGGCGGGAAAAGGGCTTTAAAAATCACAGAAACATCTACCTTTGCCTGACAGGAAACCTCCGAAACCATCTGCCAGACTGTCGGATATTTTTCGATGGCAAAAAGCTCTTCCACTTGAACGCTCCCGATCTGAGCGATTCTCCCAAGATCATTTCGGACCATATCAACGATCATCAGATTTTCCGCTCGGTTTTTTTCCGAGTGCTTCAACCACTCCGCCTGAGCACCATCTGCTTCATAAGTCAACCCTCTACGAGCCGTTCCTTTCATGGGTCGCGAAATAATTGCATCCCCTTTCTTGCGAAAAAACAGCTCCGGAGAAGCGCTGCAAATCGCCCACTCAGGCATATTGACAAAGGCTCCATAACCAGCGCCCTGCGCAGAAATCAGGTCGACAAAAAAATCCCATAAATCGCGTTTTAAAACTGCCAGTAGTTGAAACGAAAAATTTACCTGATAGGTATCTCCACTTTGGATATATGCCTTAACTCGATCAATCGCCGCAACATAGTCACCATTGGAAATGGAGGAATTCCAATCGGATAACGATTCCAAAGACTCTTTTCGTTCATTCCTGATCGGAAAATCAATTTTCTTCGGTTCATGATAAAGCCCAAGCCACAACAGTGGAAAGTCGTCCGAGTCCTCTTTTGTTTTCAGAGCCGAATCAAAGGCTCCCGAAGCCTCATACGAAACGAATCCAGCTGCATGTAAGCCCTCCTCGATCACGCTTTTTTCCACCTTCACCAGAGCAGGCAAAACTTCCTCCAGATTGTTCACCGCATAAACCTTCACAGGTTCATTAAAACACAACCACTGCCCCTCATCCACATCATGTAGAACCACAGAGTTGATTTCTTCGGAAAAACTCATTTCGACGGCTAATGTATTCGAAGATCAGGAAATCATAGACCCAATCCCCTCACATCTATCTGGCCTGATTGTATGGCAGCTGTATTACGGCTAATGGACATGGTCACTACCTTCGCCCGATGTTTTGCTTCATCAGCTACCGGATCCGAAAAAAAGCTATCGATAGTCTCATCAAATAACTCTAACCAGCGGGTAAAGTGTTGCGGCTGTAGTGGCTCTTTTTGGTTAAGACGCAAATGAGGCATCATCGCATTGCGACCATAAGACTGAGTTCTGAAAAGCATATTCTTCCAGAAATCGTACATTTTGGGGAGATGTTCCTTCAAATTAATGGCAGCAACATCCGTAAAGAAAAAACCAATGACTTCATCCTTGAGAACTTTGTCATAAAAGCTATCGACGAGTCGTTTTATTCCTTCACGCCCTTTTATATCCGGTTTCTCCATACTACTCTATTTATTTGGAATCCCTTAATTCCAAACCCGAATTATCTCCTTTTTCAATGGCCGGGATTCCCTTTTCCATCCAAATCGGCATTGGGGCATCCTTTAAATAATAGTCGAAAAACTGCTGCATTCTAATATTAAAATCTTTTCGATTCGCCATTTTAGTCGGCCAATGAGGCTCTCCATTATAATTAAGCATCCAAACCGGCTTCTCCAACCTTCTTAGAGCCACAAACAATTCAACCCCTTGCGACCAGGGGACCACATCGTCAGCATCATTATGCAAGATCAAGAGAGGTGTTTCAATTTTATCGGCTGCGAATACCGGAGAGTTTTCAATAAAACGAAACGGATACTCCCATAGAGTTCCGCCTATTCGACTCTGCCAGGTTTCATACAAGTTCATTCGGCTGGTGCCATCTTTTGTCCGAATACCACCATAGGCACTTATCATATTCGAGACGACTGCTCCAGCCTCCGCTGCCTTAAACAGATTTGTCTGAGTAATCAGATAAGCCGTTTGATACCCACCCCAGCTATGTCCCTGTACGCCGATATTTTCCTCATCCACAAATCCTTCCGAAATGAGATGAGTCACTCCCGACATAATTGCATTCACTGCGCTTTCCCCCGGGTAACCGATTTTGTAGGGAATATCCGGAACAAATATCAAGTAACCTCGGCTTGTATATAAGGGACGATTAATAATGGATCGATTCGCAGCTGGCGCCATATGCCGATGGATAAAGTCAGAATTTTTTTCATAAAAGTAGACCAACATTGGGTATTTCTTCTCTGGATCAAAATTTTCTGGCTTGTAGAGAAGGCCATCGAGCATGCCCCCATCCAACGAACTCCAGGAAATCAATTCAACACTGCCCCATAGATATTCCTTTTGTTGAGGATTTACATCACTGATTTGAGTTGTTCGTCGAAAGTTCGTATCACAGACCCACAGATCGGGAAATTCCTTAAAACTTTCACGCTTAAAAAGAAGACGGTCACTCTTTTTGGCTTTCTTAGGTGGACTGAAATAACGATCCATCATCTTCAGCTTTTTGGGAGGTTTATCACCCTCAACCTTATCCCGATAAAAGCCACTAGCCTTTGTCTTATAATTCATCGTCGACAATAACATAGGTGCATCGGGATCGACAGCTACTTCATCCGGATCAAGTCTAATGTATTGAAAACGAAGATCATTTTCTCTTCCAAATTCTTCCGTAATACATCTTGGCGCATTCGTTCCAGTCGGATCCAATAGCCATATATCATGGCGGTCATTAACCAGAAAACCTTCATCCCCTTTTACCCATCGGGCTCCGCCAAAAGGGCCAGGGGCATGCGGCCAATCGTGTTTATCTTTAACCACAGAATAGGGAATAGCAGAACTAACGTTAATAGCCTGACCACCGCCAACGGGCATAATATACCAGGCACCTTCTTCTCTGCTCCACCAATGCAGATAATTCGCTTCCGGCGATAGCCCCGCACCCGCTTCAGTTCGACGAAGAAGGAGGGTCCTTTTTCCTGTTTCAACCGAAATGAGATAGATATCCCGCAATTCCGGATATTTCCATGAAAGCTCTCTTCGATAGAGGTAATTTGAATTGGCAACAGCCACATCTGCATCTCCCCGTGAACCCACCGTAACGTTGGGCATATCTATGCGAGCAAGCTGTACCGCCCGCTGCGTCTCAACATCCACTATGGCCTGATAACTTCGCTTCCGTTCCTTTTTAAGATTAACCAACTGTTGAGATTGCAGCAAAGGATCCTTCCAATGCCATATATCGACACCGGGTTTTTCCTCTTCGTCCTCCTCTTCTTCATCATCCTTGCCTGCTTCCATCCTAGGTCCCGTTCCAAATAAAACCCGTCGACCACTCCAGGAAAAGGAAAGGTCTCCATGACGACTGATCCCCCATTTTTTGGGCAGACCCACTATTCGTTTTTTCGCCAACAGTCTTGTTGAGCGAGTTCCAACCTTCCAATAATACAATGTATAAAGAGATTCATTAGTAGCTAAATCATCTCTGTTCGAAAGAAACACAACCCGGTCTGACTGACGGGAAATCCCAATTTTTTTGTAATCCCCCTCTCCTTTCATCAAGGAATAAATTTTTCCTGTTTCAGTTTCCAACCCATAAACACCGTTTTTTGAAACATCTCCACCATCGAAATAAATGACGATAAAAATGAGCCATTTACCATCCCGAGAAAATTTAAAGTCGATTACACGATCATAAGTGGAGACATCTCCACTTTCCATGTTCATAAAGGTCATCCGACAACCTTCTTTAGGATCATCGTCATCCTCTTTCTTCTTCGATCTGGATTTTCCCTTTTTACGGTCTGACTCTTCTTCCTCCGGTTCATGAAGGATTGCGACGTAGCTTCCCTCTTCTTCAGGCAAAATAAAAGACTTCACCTTTTCAAAATGTCGAAATTTTCCGTCTGCTAAATTCAAAACAGTCGCACCATTTTTGGGTTCCTCAGCCTTTTCATCTTTCTTTTTATTTCGACGAAATTTTTTAAGATCTTTTTTAGATGGTTTCACTATCGAAACAACAAATCGGGAATCAGGAGAAAATTTTCCAGTCACACCCAAAGGAATCGCATAACCCTTCTTTCTCTTATCCACCGGCGTCACCACAAGCTTGCTATCCAATTCATCAGGACCTTCCGACCAAAGAACCCAACGCCCATCCGGCGATATGGCCTCTCCACTTAAAATGTTCCAAATGTCATAGACATCGTGGTCCATCGGCTTTTTTTCCCCCCAAGCAACTTGCCCGAATATAATTGAAAGCAAAAGAAGAAAGAAAACTCCTTTTGTCCACTGATAACCAGTAATACCAAAGCTATTAGAGTAAGACATAATGTGAAGAAGAGGTTATCCACGGCTCATCCGCAGACATAGCCTTGGGCATTGACCTTCACTTTTCTCCTAAAAGAGTCAACCCTACCTCATATAATTTTTTGACGAGCTGAGCGAAAAAACCTCTTTCAGAGAGCGGCTGTCAGTTTAAACGTAAAATCTTTCCTATAACTTCTAAACAGTTCTGATAAGCAAAAGTGTTCTATCGTCGCTACCATTACGATTTCCAACATGACGATGAATAGCGTTTTCTACTTTTTCGGTAATGACAGAAACTGTGTCTTTCCGGTTCTCAGTTAAGACAGTTACAAAACGGTCGCGCCCAAATTCTTCTCCGTTTGCATCCAGAGCCTCGGTAACGCCATCTGTATAAAGAGCCAGCAAATCACCTTGCCCGAGCTTAATTTCTTCCTCCTTCAACATTTCATTGAACAACTCCCCGGAATCCAATCCTATGGCCAATCCGGATGACGAAAAGAGTTCTACCTTGGTTTCTGATCCAGAGCGACATAAGACGAGTGGTTCATGTCCGGCGATACAGCAACGCAATAGATTATTCGACAAATCGATAATACCATAGGTCATCGTAATAAACATATTCTCTGGCATATCCGCCTCAATAATCCGATTCACTTCTCTCATAACCTTCAATGGTGAAGATTCACCTTCCGCCCGGATCCTCAGAGCCGTCCGACAAGCTGCCATAATCAAGGCAGCAGCAGCTCCCTTGCCCGAAACATCGGCCATCACAATCCCCCATTGTTTTTTGCCAACTTTGAAAATATCATAATAATCGCCGCCCAGTAAACTTGAAGGAATGTAGAGTGAATCAACCTCGAGTTCTTCACGTTCGGGACAAACAGACGGCAGCAAATGCAGCTGTATATCACGGGCCATTTTTAAATCGGCTTCTTTCCGTTCTTTTTCTCTCTGTTCCGCCAAATGCTTTTCTGTAACATCTGTGATAATCCCCTGATGGTGTGTTACCACTCCCTTTTCATCTCTCCGGACAATCGTACAATCTTCTACCCAACGAACATCGCCTGCTTTGCTCACCATCCGATACTCCTGGTTATACTCATCAACACTTTTTTCTGAGAAAAACTCTACCTCCTCCGAAATTCTAAGAAGATCATCTGGATGCGTAAGGTCTGCAAACGAAACCTCTCCAGAAAGAATTTCTTCGGCTGTATAACCGATGTTGACGATATTATCAGATACGTATTCCACCGGCCAACCATCATCGGCACGCCAAAGAATAACGATTGATGGAGACCTATCGATAATCCTTTCCAGCTCTTCTCTTTTCTGCAGAGCCTTCTTCAGTGCATCTTCTGATTTTTTTCGTAACGAAATATCCCTTCCCACTCCAACATAATAACTGAATAGTCCTTCTTCATCTAAGACAACTCCCCCACTCGAAGCATGCCAACGATAGGAACCATCTTTATGTCGCATCCGATATTCAATACTTTTACGGGATCGCCCTTCCTTTATAACAGAGCTAAAAAAACCTTCACACATTTCACGGTCATCCGGATGCAAAAAATCCGTATAAGATTGCCCAATAACCTCTTTCGCTTCATGTCCTAATTTTTCAGACCAGGCGGGAGAGACATATTGGAGAACTCCCTTCAAAGAGATGGTAAAGAGAATCTCGCTGGCACTCTCCACATATCCTCGAAAGCGCTGCTCACTCTCACGAAGTTTTATCTCTGCTTCACGTCGCTTCGTAATGTCATTTAAGATGGCAAACTGTTGGGTCACTTTACTATTAGCATCACGCAAAACAGCTATCGTAAGATGTGCCCACACAACGCGACCGTTGCGATGAATATAACGCTTCTCCACCGACAAGCTATCCATCGAACCTTTGTAAAGTTCCTCCATCAAACGAATCTGCTTATCCCGATCCTCGGGATGCGTCACTCTGATGATATTGTCGAAATCTTCAGCTTCCTTTCGAGTTAATCCGATTATTTCGCAAAAACGCTCATTGAGATGGTAAATATCAGGATCACCAAACTCTACCCAGCTGATCCCCATGGGAGCATGCTCAAAAACCAAGCGAAACTGCTCACTCTTGGCCAGCGCTTCAGCCGTTCGTGCCGCCACACGGTTTTCCAAATCAATATTGAGTCGTCGAACTTCATCTCTTGTTTTTGTCAGTTCAATCGTTCTTTTGGTAACTTTTTCCTCCAGGGAATCCGCCATTTTTCGCAACTCTTCCTCAACAGATTTCAACCGGGTAATCTCCGTTAGAATCGCAAAATATCTGACAGGCTCACCCTTATGATTCATCTCCGGAAAAATCGTTGTGTCTACCCAGAAGAAAGATCCATCTTTAGCTCTATTGCGGATCTCTCCATGCCATATTTTTCCGTTCGTAATGGTCGACCAAAGATCTTTAAAAAAGGCCTCTTCATGATACTCGGAATTTACAATCCGATGCGTTTTACCTACTACCTCTTTACGAGAATACTTTGATACCTCACAAAACCGATCATTTACATGGGTAATGGCGCCCGAAGTATCCGTCACCACAATGATAGCGTGCCCATCTACGACGGATCGGAATGCATTCCGGGTTTCAGCCGAATCATCCAGCCAATCCAAGCTCTCAATCTTGGGATTTTTCTTAGATTTCGGGGGAGCATTTTTCGGCATGGTTATTCTTTATATTGAAATGGAAAAAACTGAGGGCTCAACAAGGAAGTTTAAATAAAGCGTCTGAAGTCTATTCCTCTTTTCTATTTCCAACCGAAGACATAAAGACAGTTCTTTTTTAACAAAAAGCCTTTTATTGCTCAGACGAATTCCCGAAAGCAAATGGCACAAAACTGTATTGCGTATAACCTTGTGGTTAGAGAGCAGAAATCTTTGCAGCGGAACAATAATAAATACCTAAAAGGCTCTAAATGCACTTGAGATAAACACCATATCGTATTTTAGTTAAGTATTCCTAATAAATAATAACGGTTCTGCTAATACTCTAAACATATGGTTAAGCGATATCCCTCGCAAATGTCCGAAGAAATAATCAATGATGTCGTCATCCGTTTAGCCGGAAATTCACAGGACGGAATTCAAACCATCGGAGGCTTTTTAGCACGACTGGCAGGCAGGAGCGCTCAGGACGTCATCACATACATGACGATTCCTTCCACCATTTCCGGTGGACCTTCCATTTTCCAAGTTCATATGGGTTCGGGAGAAGTTCTTTCAGCTGGCGATACCGCTGATTTCCTTGTCGCATTTTATCAACACAGTTACGAAGAACATATTGATTCTCTCAAAGAGAAAGGTGTCCTCATTTACGATACAGACAATGTAGAGCCTGATCTCCAGGATAAACGCTTTATCTACGTCGGTGTTTCCATTACAGGACTAACCATCGAAGCTGTTGGAGGAACAGGTAAAAGCAAAGGGAAGAATATTTTTGTGCTCGGTCTGCTAACTCGAGTTTTCAACCTTAAAGTAGCAAAACTCCGCAACTTAATCCAAGAACGTTTCAGCAACAAAGGCGAAGACGTCTTACGTAATGCCCTTCTAGCTTTTGATGCTGGTTATTCCTATCCAGCCGATAATGTTCTGAACCGCTACTATCAATTCGAAATTTCTCAAAAGGACGATGGTCATCCACAAGTGACCATGGATGGAAATCAAGCCCTCACTCTGGGGCTTATTACCGCAGGTGTTCGCTATGGAGCCGGTTATCCTATCACTCCTTGGTCGACTATTATGGAAATGCTGCGGAGTGAATTACCGAAGTATGGAGGCACTTTTGTGCAGGCTGAAGATGAACTGGCTGCTGTTTCTCTAGCTCTCGGCATGGCTTATGCAGGCCATCTTTCTGTCACAGGAAGTTCCGGTCCTGGCCTTTCGCTGAAAATGGAAGCCCTTGGATGGGCCGTCATGGCAGAGCTCCCTTTAATTGTCATTAATATCCAAAGAGGAGGCCCCAGCACCGGACTGCCTACCAATGTGGAACAAAGCGATCTCATGCAAGCAATCTACGGAAGCCATGGTGATACACCTAGAATTGTCCTTGCGCCTCAAAATGTGGAAGACTGTTACTATATAGCGCTGGAAGCGGCTCATTACGCTCGAAAATACAGCACGCCCGTTTTCATCCTTTCAGACCAAGCTCTGGCAACTCGAATCGAAGCTTATGATAAGCCCGAGCTTGCAGAACACTTTGTTGATCCAAAAATCGACTTCACACCCAAAACAGCGGACTTTCTCCCATATACCATCGATAAACCCACTCAACGACATGCAGCTCCAGGCACGATCATGCAAGGAGGCAAATATCCCGTTGTTACCGGGCTTGAACACGATGAAGCGGGTCATCCTACTGCCAATCCACAACTTCATATGAAAATGGTGGCAAAACGACGAGATAAAATTAAACGCCTGGCAACAGAATTACCGAAGCCCGATATCTACGGAGATAAAGAAGGAGACATTCTCCTTATTGGCTGGGGATCTACCTGGGGACCTCTCCGTGAAGCGGTTATCGATTCGAGGAAAAACGGAGACAAAATTGGACATCTACATCTTAGACATCTCAACCCCATGCCCAATGGGCTCGAGAGAGTTTTTAGTCGTTATCGTCAGATATTTGTCATCGAAATGAACGACGAAGGGCTCTACGGTTTTGGGCAATTGGCCACACTGTTACGTGCCCGATACGCAAATCCGTCCATCCGAAGCATCACCAAAACCGACGGCTTAACTTATAAAATTCGCGAAATTTTAAACGGTATTCAAAGCCTCCGCAGTGATGCTGTTTCCACATTTTCCTCTTACCCGAATTCTTGATTTAACGTATGACAAAATCAAATACAAATACCATAGCTCCCTCAAAAGCACTTACTAGGGGAGACCTAAGAGCTGATCATCCCACTTGGTGTCCAGGTTGTGGGGATTTCGCCGTCCTTGCCTCTTATTACAAAACACTTGAGAAGCTCCAGTTACCTCACGAAAACATCGTTACGTTAGCTGGAATTGGTTGTTCTTCTCGATTCCCCTATTTTGTCAACACACACGGCGGTCATTTTATTCACGGACGTGCCGTTCCATTCGCTTCAGGAGTCAGCCTCTCACGGGATGATCTGCATGTCTTTGTTTTTGGCGGAGACGGGGATGGCTTTTCCATCGGTGGCAATCACCTCGAACATGGAGCCCGCAAAAACATTAATCTTACCTACGTCATCATGGATAACTTCGTCTATGGTTTGACCAAAAAACAGACTTCTCCCACTTCGCCCATTGGGTTTAAGTCAAAAACTGATCCGTTTGGAGCAGTTGATCGGCCGATCAATCCCATGAAAAAACTCGTTTACAGTGGGGCCACCTTCGTTGCTCGAACTCACGCTACCCAGGTTAAACATATGGGAGAAATGTATGAACGAGCCATTGCTCATAAAGGTTTTTCTGTTATCGAAATACTATCCGAATGCGTCGAGTTTTATCCTGGAGCTTTCGATGACAGTACACCTCGTAAAGGTGGAGAGTTTCGAATTATTGAGGAGAAAACAAATGACGGAACACCTGAAGACGAAAAACGCCACGACGTAACCGACGAAGCAGCAGCTTACAAACTAGCTTCTCTTGAATGGCCAGGCCTTTTCGGAGTCTTCTATGAAAAGGATCGTCCTTCTAAAAATGAGCTTGAGTCCAACATCGTGCAACGAGCACGTGAAAAAAATAACGGACTGAGCGATTTGGAGATCCTGGAAAAAACTTTCTCTCTTTTAGCCTAAAAATACTTTAAATTTAGTCTCTTGGGTTAGCTGCGTTCAGCATATCCTCCAGACCATTTTAATTTTGTCCTCAAAATTTCGAAATGAGAGTATCCCACTTTTTGGGCCAAGGGAAATCTCTTTTCAGATATTTGAATAGTAACGGGTTCTTTACCCAAAACAAGATTCCTCTGACCATCTGCAGCTATCCACAGGCTGACATCTTCATTACAATTTCTGATTCGCAAAGTAATATCATCCTGAAAAATCATGGAACGATTGCTCATCGTATGAGGACAGATAGGTGTCATGGCAATAACATCGGCATTTGGCTGTAACAAAGGGCCACCAGCAGATAAATTATAAGCTGTCGAACCCGTAGGGGTACTAATAATTAACCCATCGCAGATATAATCTGTCACCAATTCATCATCTGCGTGAACTTCTAGATGAACAATTCGGGCATGCTCTGTCGCTTTCACCAAAATGTCATTTAAGCCTAAAATAGTTTCTCCAGTCTCAATTTTTCCCTCCAACAACGACCGATGAGAAATTTGAAATCTACCTTCCAATATTTCAGAAAAATCTCCCCTGACTTCTTCCCCCGAAAAAGTAGTTAAAAAACCCAGACGTCCACGGTTTATACCGATAACAGGAACTTGTTCCCGAGCAGCTTCAGGGACAACACCTAGAAGAGTTCCGTCTCCACCAATAACACAACAGGCATCACATCCCACTAAAAATCCTTTTTTCAGAGGAAAATCAGATATTTTAGTCGTTTCCACTCCCATGGATTGAGCCACTTTTGCTAGATCCATCACTAATTCGTTAGCTCCCTCTTTTCCAGAGTTAATAACAAAAGCTATTTTTTGAATCTGTTTCATCAATGCAACAAATTGAACATATTAAAAAAAGAATAACAAAACTAAAGATCATTTATCAAAAGAGTCCAAATCACGAACCATCAGAAGACTTTTCTTTCGTTAATCCCAGAAGATATTCTTTATTACCATCTCCTCCGGCTATAGGTGACTCCATTTCACCAAATAACTTTACCTCAGGCAATTCGCTTAAAGAAAACCCTTTTACTTCATTCAATACTCTGATCCTAATTTTTTCATCCTTGATGATGCCTCTAAAATAATCCACCTCTTCCTTTTTAGCTTCAAACTGCGGTTTTACCAAAGCGATTAACAGACCATTAACATCCAAAAATGGCCAAACAGCGGGAAGAACTTTACGAAGAGATATAAAGGAAAGATCCATTACGATTATCTCATAAACCCTCTCGGGTAAATCCCCGCTTTTCAAATACCGAGCATTTAATCTTTCAATATTCTCAACGCGAGAATCTGCTCTTAATTTTGCATGAAGCTGAGCTCTCCCCACATCAACACATGTTACCGATTTCGCTCCATGCCGCAAAGAACAATCTGTAAACCCACCCGTAGAAGCTCCTACATCTAAAACCGACTTGGCCTCCAATGAAACAGCAAACCGTTTAATAAATGCTTCCAGCTTCTCTCCTCCTCTACTGACAAACCGGGGAGGAGTCTCCACTTCAATCAAAATATCGAGTGGAAATTCTTTCCCAGGCTTGGTTAATCTCTCCGTCCCTGAACGAACTTTCCCCGCCAGAATAAATCCTTTAGCCTGAGAACGAGAATCACATAATCCCCGTTCTACTAAAATTTCATCTAATCGTCTTCGAGTAGCCATCGGAAGTCCTCATTATGCAACATCCAAAAGCTTAAAGGCCGTTTTTTTATCCTTCTCTATCTGGGCTTTTAAAGCATCCACTGAAGGAAATTTTTTTTCCGTTCGAATAAAATGCATCCATTCAACCACTACAGTGGCTCCTTGTTCCCATTTACATTCATCCATAACATGCACCTCTAGCACTGGATCTCCTGAAGTCTGGGAAACTGTTGGCCGAAGGCCAAAATTCGCCACCCCTTTGAGCATAGGACCACCCGATTGCGATCCTACACGAACCGCATATACTCCAAAGGCCGGCCGGAGCTCCATCGCCCACTTCAAATTCAACGTGGGAAAACCAATCGTCCGACCAAGACGCTTTCCTTCTGAAACGATTCCTGTGGTCGAATAAGAGTGCCCTAACAACTCATTTGCCTTTGTCACTTCACCAGCAATCAGCAATCCTCTAATTTGAGTGCTACTGATAGGCAATCCGTTAAGACTGATTCTTTCTGCACTTATAACACTAACTCCTTCCTCTCTTGCTTTTTCAATCAATAGACCGATATCTCCCTTACGTTTATGTCCGAATTTCCAATTTTCACCTACATACAAGCATTTAAGCGTTGGTAATTTCTCCAATAAAAAATGGACAAACTTCTCAGCTCTTATTCGAGCAAATTTTCTGTCGAATTTTTCTTCCACAACAAAATCAACTCCCAATTTCTGCAGATAAGCCATCTTGCTATCGGACGCCATAATCAAAGGTGTCGGATTGTCCTTTCGAAATAGACAACTTGGATGAGGCCAAAACGTTAGAACACCTGCCAATCCATTTGATCGCTGGGCAGAATGAATCGCTGACTCAATGACTGATTGATGGCCTAAATGCACACCATCAAACATCCCTACAGCCAAATGCACAGGTTTCACCGCTAGGCGAACCTCATCGAGGCTGTGAAATATTTTTTTTGACTTCACAAAAGGTGATTCGGAGCAGCTTGATGGCCTGGTATTAAAAATTTCTTTAGCTCACTGTAAGGAGTCTCTTCTAGGTTTGCAACTGTATGGGCTTTATCAATCGAAAAACGATCTGATTCCGTTCGCCTTAAAGCCACAAGATGTCCACCGCACTCAAGGCTTTCTCCCAAATCATGCGCCAATGTTCTTACATAAGTTCCCTTGCTGCAATGCACTCTAATATCAATCAGTGGTTCAGAATATGATAAAATATCAAAAGTAGAAATACGAATAAAACGAGGTTCTCTTTCAATTGTTTTTCCTTTCCTCGCCAATTTATAAAGAGGCACCCCATCTTTCTTTATAGCAGAGTACATGGGAGGAAGCTGATATTGGTCTCCCACAAAGGTCTTTGCCTTTGCCTCGATATCTGCCTGAGTCAGTTCTGGCACAGGACGCGAGGAAAGAGTCTCTCCTTCTGAATCCTGTGTTGTTGTTGATTCCCCCAGCTTGATAGTACCTTCATATACCTTATCAAGGCTCATCAAATACTGGGAAAGTTTTGTCGCCTTGCCAATGAGCACGATTAGCAACCCTGTTGCCAAAGGATCCAGAGTTCCCGCATGACCAACCCGTTTCATCTTAAAGATTCTGCGAACGCGTGCCACAACATCATGAGACGTCAATCCAAACGGTTTATCGATAAGAAGAACCCCTTCAAAATCCAGTTTTTCAGCCATTTTTAATCTTTATGGGAATCCACCTCTTCGAGTAGTTTACTCAAAGCCCCCACCACCTGTGGATAAAAAGAATTGTAGGAAATCTCTGTATTCAAACCGGCAGCACAAGCATGCCCTCCTCCAGAGAAACTCTTCGCCACTTTATCCACCCGATAGATCGGTTCTTTCGATCGCAAACTTCCCTTAATTCCTTCTGGCCGATCCTCAATCAACACACCGACATCTACTCCCTCTATCGCCCGTGCATAATCGACAAGCCCTTCAGTATCCTCGGAAGTTGCACCAGTCTCATTGAAATCGGTTTGTCGCAGTGTCCCGATACAAACCCGACCTTCACACTCCAATTTAAATGACTCCAGAAATCGCCCCAGTAATTCGAGTTTAGCAAACGATTCCTTTTCATACAACTCATTCGAGGCATCTGCCGGATCCGCTCCTAATTCAATCAAACGTGAACTTAATCTGAAAACTCGTTTTGAAGTCGAAGGAAAACAAAACTGTCCCGTATCTGTCGCTATCCCCACGTAAAGACCCTGTGCAGATAGGGTATCAACCGAAAGATCATTATCAAGAAAAAGGCCTGCTAGGATTTCACCTGTCGCAGCCGAATGGCTCTCCACAATATTAATCTGGGCATAGAGAGTATTTGAGACATGATGATCAATATTTCCAACAGGTAATGGAAAAGCTTCTCTGAGCGAGCTCCCAATGCGTTTATGATCCGCGCAATCGACCGTTACAGCAACATACCCTTCAGATGAGAAATCCTTGGCTTCATAGAACGCGGTATCACCAACCAAAAACTGTAAGCGACGTGGCACAAGATCAGTATTAACACAAACTGCGTTTATCTGTTGGGAATTCAATACACGACATAACGCTACTTGCGAGCCGATGCAATCT
>JANQKU010000192.1 GCA_028280955.1 Opitutaceae bacterium | reverse complement strand
TTGTCTCCAGCTCGTAACTGGACACTCTCCAATACGCTCTCCTTCTAAGATCTTTTCTGGTCTCAGATTACATACGGAAATACTTCAAGGGCAGGGTCTTACGACCCTGCCCTTTTTTGTGTATACAACAAAAGGGGAGAAATAATAAAACCAGACTTTGTTTCACTCATCTGGTCCGATCTCTGCACGCTACGCTTTCAAAGTTTTGAGAGCGGACACAAAGGGCAGCAGGCATTCTTCCTTACCTTTTTAGAGAAAACCCACTTCAAACATTTCGATTCAATCAAAAGAATCGATAACTTTTCTTTTCGCTACCTCAAAATCAACCATTCACAAAAGCCGTCTTTTCAATCAGCATAACGCAGAGCAGCTCTAAATAAAAATCGAGTGACATCCAGCTAGCATGTACCTCACTTCATTGAGAAAAAATCACCTTAAACAAGAACAGGACTGTTCCACTTAAAGCATAAACGTTGCTTGAGACAACAAGCAGAGGATTCTTTTACCGGAAAGTCTACCTGACTCTGTCCACAAAGAAATTGTTCCTCTTCCCCTCAAATTTCATCAAGTAATGCCCCAAACTTCCTTTTCGAATTTCAACAGACTTTCCCTCAACCTTGAAATACGGAAGTTTTGAGGTCATTCTCCATCTCTGTCCGTTCTCTAAAATATAAAGCTTCTTCCCTTGCACCCGAACGACCCGAGTCACTAACACTGGACTGTCTTTCCCACCACTGATTTCAGGAAATCCAAAACGATCCCAAATGCTGCCATCTTTCTGACCAAACTCTTGTTCCTGTGCCTTGGCCACTTCCGCTTCAACCTCTTTGCGAACTTCGCTTACCACCTCACTGCGAATCTCCGCGGCAACTTCAGCCCTGACTTCTTCTTCAACTTCATCACGAACAGTCGCCACGACATCGGAACGCGTTTCTTCTGCTATCTCTGAAGCAGCCTCTGAAACATAACGATCAATCGCCTCATTCAAGAGAACTCTTTGTTCCAGGGTCAACTCTGTAATCCCGGAAGCGATCATCTCTTCTTCACTCATTATTTTTTCTAATCCGGGAAAAGCGATAGTTTCCTTTTCGGCTGACCATGCAAAAGCGTAACCGATAACAAAAAAGGAAACAGCAAATATTTTAGTTATTGGAATTCTCATTACCTAATCTATGTATAAAGAAGCATCCTCCCTTCAAACGAAATAATCGTTTTCTGAGAGGACACGAGGCAATTACACTTCGTTCCCACCTTTTTTAACATGATTGAGCTACGTAACGAAACGCTATCCATCCATATTCTCGATCCCGTAAAAGATCGACGTCATCTGGGAACGCGATATTGCTGGGGAGGCTATATTTGGCAAGTCTCTGATAACCAAAAAGGACCACTTCTTTCCGGGCCCGATTATCCGGATTCTGCCCCTCTTCCCTTCAACGGCCAAGGACTGCCTGAAGTTCTCAGACATTCTGTCCTTTTTTCCGGTAAACCCTTAACCTGGGAAAAAAATGAAGGTCTCATTATGGGTGTCGGTAGAGTCCAAAAAGTGGGAAAAGATGACCCCACAACGCCAGAACCTGAAGGTTTCGCCATTACAGAGCCTGCTCCATGGATAATCGAACAATGGGAAAATGAGATTATTTTTTCTACTCAGGATGGTTTTGAGAAATGGGCCTATCAATTGGAAAGAAGAATCAGACTCACTGGCCGCGTCATTACCTCTGAAACAACTCTAAGAAATAAAGGTGAAGAAATATTACCTCTTCATTGGTTTGCTCATCCATTTTTTACCTATACAGACGGATTTGCTACCTGCCAATTTTACAATCCCATCTCAATGAAAGACAATGTGGGTTTTCAGTTGTTCAATGGATTACTCACTATGAAAAAACGTTTCCTCGGCGAGGATAACCACTTCGAAATGATGGAACTGCCTGAAGTGACCAACCTCGACGTAACCCTATCTCACCCTCTCATCAAAAACATCCGCTTCAGCTCAGATTTTCCCTTATCCATGCTTCCGATTTGGGCAGGCGCTTCCACCATCTCAATCGAACCCTATATGTTAACAGAGATCCCCCCTGGAGAGGAAAAAAGCTGGAAGCTCACTTACCAATTTGGAGCGCCTTGAGTTTCTAGAAAAACACAAACCCTAAGCCCACGGAAGGAAACAGACCTTTATCGCCTCCTTTTTTCGGAGTTTTTCCACCCCAATAATATAGTCACTCAATGGCATTGAAACAGACACCAGTGCTTTGAGATCCAATTGCCCCTGCTCAACCAAACGAAGGGCCCGTTCGGCTGCACCTCTATTGTGATCACCATAACCCATCAAAGTAAGTCCAGGCCCAAATAAATGTGGCATACCAAAATGAACTTCGTCCCTGAGAACCCCAAAAATAGCGACGGAATCACGCGTCCTATCCATTAAAAACTGAATGGATACCGGCAAGCCGGTAAGGTCCACTGCACTGTCAAAAGCTTTATCTCCGCTACGTTTCTGAGGGAAAGCTTCCTTATCCGGTTCCCCTGCATAATCCGCCCCTAAACGACGAGCCAGTTCGCACCGTTCCGCAACAAAATCAAAGGCGATCACCTCGGCTGCACCGTAGGCTTTTGCCATCTGCACGGCAACCAATCCAGCCGGACCCAACCCTCCCAAAGCAATCCGTTTTCCAACAATCGCATCACGTGCAATCAACTGATCAAACGAAACCTGTACACACATAGCTAATTCTAATGAAGCAATCTGTTCTGGAGCCAAATCAGATTCAATGGCCAGAACATCACACTCACGGAAAACATTGTACTGAGCATAGAAACCCTGGCGTTTTTCACCCGTATCTCTCCACGCCACAACTCGCTGCCCAATCTTCAAATTCTTCACATCAGCCCCCAAACCAACAACTTCACCCATCGCTTCATGTCCCGGTTGTCCTACCAAATAAGGATAAGACAAATCGTGCTCGGGAAACATAGGAACCCCATCCATAATATGCATATCCCAATGGGGACAAGTGGTTACTCCTATGACTTTGATTAAAACCTCATCCTTCGCTGGAGACGGTACCGGCATCTCTTTCCAGGCCGGTTTTCCCGGTGCTTCAATCTGCAAACCTTTCATCATTTCATTCATTCTACATTTTCCTTATTTCTCTACCAATCGAGGACAACCCCCAGCACACACTCACCCTTGCTACGAATCAAATCCCAGGCCTTGGCTGCCTCATCTACCGGAAAATGGTGGGTAATCAAACCAAGAGTATCCATATGCCCTGCAGCGAGAAAATCTCGAGTCGCCTCCATCCGACCGAGCATCACACCTGAAACCAAATCAATGGAAAGCTCCTGATTGCGAAAAAATTGCAGTGGAATCTGATCTTTTGTGCCATAAAATCCTGCTGAAACAATATGCCCGCACCGCTTCATCTGAGGTAAATAATCATAAAAGAGCTGCGTATCCCCAACCGTATCGACCATCACCTGAATCTGCTCACCCTCCTCCAAAACAGCCTTGACCGCTTCAACCCCGGAATTTCGACCTACATTCAGCTTGATGTGATTATCTGCATCCGGGAAACGTTTAAGCCGGTCATCATGACGCCCGACCAGTATGACCTTGGCTCCTCGATAAGAGAGCGTCTGAGCAGTCCATAATCCCACCATGCCATCTCCTACAATAACAGCTACCTCACCAGCTTTAATTCGTGGGCGCATCCCGCAATTATAACCCACCTGAGTTAAAACCAACCCAGAATAAGCAACAGGGTCGGCCTCTTTCGGCAACTTTATCACATGCCAGCGATCACAGACCGACGGAGAGACGTGCCCGGAGTTCTTGTCAAACATCCCATGGACCTGGCTCATCATCGCAAAAACGATCTCCCCAACTTCAATATCGTCAATAGCCTCTCCCACTGCTGTCACCCGGCCTACTTTCTGGTAACCTGCAATTAAAGGAAACGGAAAAGGATCTCCCTCGCGAAAAGCAACGTCCCCTTCAATACGTTCTCCCCTAAGAAAAGACCCCTCTGTTCCATTACTTATCCAGGAGTACATCACATCGATAACGACATCATTGGCTCCCGGTTCAAAAGATTCCACCTCCTTGACTTCAACAACTCCCGGAGACGTAAAAACAACAGCTTTAGATTTCATCATAGTGGTAAACGAAATATACAAAGCCACCGCCCACCGAATTCAACAACCAATTGACGGACCACTTCTCGAAGAGAAAAAACCTCTGTCCTACATCATACTTATTCTTCGAGATACCGTTCTTGAAAAGTAGGTTCTTCTCCGGCCATCTTTAGAAAAAGATCCAGAGGAACCACTTCAAATTCCGAATCTAGTTGATCAAAAATTTTAATCACCCGCGAAATATCACTCGATTCACGAACATGTAGGAGAAGAAAATAAGGCCTTGTTTGGTTGATTCTGGCCAACTCCCGCAAGTCTGCCGCAGCCTCTTCTTCTGGGCGGTATGGAGATAGATGATAATCAAATGAAATCATGGGACGTCCCTCTCTCGAAGCAAAGGTAAAGGCAGGTGCATATCCATTCAAGAAACCAATAGCCTCCGGCATAGCTTTATAATAAGCATCCACAACGCTCATAGTCAGGTCCTTATTTCCTACCACCGGAGTTCCCTCGGAATAGTCCATAATCTCAAATACATTTAAATCCAGCCTGTTCATCAACTCACGGGCTTTTTTAAGCAACTCTGGAAGCAATTCCTCAGGCACAACCTTTGGATACATAAATCCTGGACCAGATAATGCTCCTATAAAATAGTCGTTAGGTGTCGCTTCTCGATAAAAAAACTCCAACATCGCCGGCGCCATCCAGACCCAATTCATTGTCACTTCCCAACCATAAGGAATTTCACCTCTCCCAGGGCGATCCCATCCACCCAAGCCTAGGCAATCTGTCTGTATAGCTGCGATATAGACTTTTTTCTCCGGTTTATAGGTTTCTCCCCCTACCACATTGTGGTTATTTCGAAATTCAAATCCAGGCGTCACCTTTATTTGGGTACTAAAACTCATATTGGGCAATGAATGCAATCCCTCAATGCAAATACCATACTTGGATGCGAGCCTCACATGATCCCGTTCGTCGTCTTTTTTATAGGAATGCCAGCCCAAAGAGATCCCGAGCGGATTCATTTCCGAAAACAACCGATCAGCCAACTCCCACTCTTCCGCATGCTCTTTTCTGGTCGATAGATCGTTAAAGAAAGCTCGATGGTAAATCCCAAAATCAGCTATTCCCGGTTTCATCACATCTCCATATTCGCCACCCATCCAAACAATGTAATCTTTACTACATCTCTCCCAGTATTGATCATAAGCCCATTGGTAGATCTTGGCATCCGACCAACCATCAAATTTTCCTCGAAAATCTTCTATTGAAGACAATCCAGCCTCTTCAACCAACGGAATCATTTCCTCGCTAACCACAACAACGTCTTCCAATCCAGCTACCGTAAAGGCAACGACCAGTGATGTCCTCACCCCCGTATCCCAAACCACATATCCCTTCACATTTTTTTTGAATGTTTCAAGAGCATCTTTAATCGTTTTCAATTGGGTAAACCCATAGGTATGAATGTCTTTATAATAATCCAGGACCGGCTGCGTAAATTGAAAATCCCATTGTTCAGGATAGACGAAATACAATTTTGGCGCATCCCGATTGGCCAACCCCTGCAGAGCGATCAGAAAGGCCTGTTCCGGTAGCATCCCATCGATTTGCCAATCATTCTCCAATGCCATGACCCAGGCCTCACGCACTCCCTTCCGTTTCATCACATAGGAAATCGTTTCATCTCTCGTCGGTCGATTAATGGAATACGTTAAGAGAGTTCCTTCGGACGAAAGCTCCAGACGATGAGAGACGTGAAACGGACTACTACCTTGAGAACTAATCAGCGAAAAGCTCTCTTCGATCAGTAAAATCTCATTCTCTTTTTCCCAGGAAGCGCTCACCACCTGCTCCTCTCCTGCTACCATGGAAAGGCCCATGAAAACATCGGTTGGAAAAACTCTATCAGCCACCGGAAATTTTGCTTCCTTTCCATCAATATTCAAAAACCATGAGTCCTCGTATGCCTGAGGCTCTCCTCTATAAGGATCAAATTTTCCGAACTGACGTCTAATTAAAACCTTTCCCTCTTCATCAAAATTGATGAACAACGATAAAATCCCGCAGACATCAATACCACTACTTTTTTCAGGCAATATTTTCCACTCTCCCCCCAGATCGTCCATAGAGAAAGGGTTAGTTAAAAAAAATGACAACTGTCAAGTGATAAACATTCCCACCTCTGGGCTTATCTAATGATGGATACCCATCACTCACTTAATGTTCCAACATTCACAAAAACCTAAGAGATTGACAAAAACTATTCTATTCCTAGAGGTCACTGAAAGTGGGAGGGGATGCTTAAATCACTTACCCCAATGGGGCAGCCGCAAATAAAAATAAGTGAAATGAAAAAAGATAAGACAAAAAGTCATAATCGCAACCTTGTGGATGACTACAATACTTTCGACTAATGCCCTATCGGTTAGTTTAGGACAAAATACCGGAGTAACTAACAAGTTCTCTTTATCATATAAGTGACAACTAAGACCCCCAGTGGGGATTATATATTTAACTACGTAAATTTTATAAATCTGAAAAACGTCTTTTATAATGAACTCTTTAACTCTAATCAAAAAAATCATTTTTCTTTCATTTTTTCTCTTTTTTTTATCTCCAATTTTTCTTCACAGTCAGGAAGAAAACGCAGTCGAGCAATATGATCGTGGGGTGGCCTATCTTATCGGAAGCAACGTTTCTCAAAACCATCAAGAAGCAAGAGTATGGTTTCGCAAAGCTGCCGAGCAAGGCCATGCCCAAGCACAGTATAATCTTGGCTATCTCTGGGGCAGCGGAAAAGGAGGCCCACAAGATCGATTGGAAGCAATGAAGTGGTATACCAAAGCAGCTCAACAGGGACATACTCATGCCCAATATATTTTGGGGAAAACTTATAGCCTAGGGGCAGAAAACATTCCAAAGAACAACGAAAGAGCAATAAAGTGGCTTCTACAAGCTGCTGAACAAGACCATGCCAGTGCTCTTTTCCTACTGGGCTCCATCTATTCTGAAGAAGGTTCTTCTAAAAATTCATTAAAAGCTAAACAGTATTATCAAAGGGCTGCTGAAAAAGGACACCCTCGAGCACAGGTTGCTCTCGGTGATATTTATGTGCAGGGACTTAATGAACCCAAAGATGAAAAAAAAGCTATTGAATGGTATCGCAAAGCCACTACCAAAGGGTTCCCCGATGCGTTTTATAAGCTGGGATTACTCTACACGGATGAAAAAGCAGCAAATCATGATTTTAAGACTGCTTATCAGTGGCTTCACCTGGCCGAAAAAAGAGGCCATAAATTCGCCACAGAAAAGAAACTCCAGGTTTCACATCACCTAACCTCAGAACAAATAGCAGAGGCAGAAAACCTCGCCAAGGAGTCTATTCAAAAACGCCAGAAGCCACAATAAGCATAATATAATGAAAATACAGTCTCTTGCGACCAGGCTGGATGTTGTAAACACTATTTCTCAGAGTGATCGTTCCTTTTAGATCGTTTAAGATCTAAAAATTAAGCTATCGTTCGAATTTCTCTCGAGCCACCTTCAGGAAGACATCTAAAGGAACAAGTACAAACTCCGAGCCTAACTGATCAAAGGTGTCGATCGTCATATCACTCCATTGACGAACATGGAGAAGGAGACCATAGGGCCGTATTTAATTGATCCGGACCGGTTTCCGACAAATCTGCCGCTGCTGCTTCAGGTCAGCTTTGAGACCAATAAGAATCAAATGAGACCTAAGGACGACTATTCCTCAAGGTAAAGGCAGGAGCATACCCAATCGATCAAAAAGATTGATCTTGTTCGGAGAGGATAGCACCAATGTTTTTTGAAATTTAAGCGATGATAGTGACCTCAATGACGAAAATTCTCAAATCTATCTCGACTCTCTTCTAAGCTAATCACCTATTGTTAGGTTTCAGACGACTCTATATCAAAACAATGCAAGGATATCTTTTAGACATGGATGGTGTTCTCTATCGTGGAACACAGGCGATTGAAGGAGCTTCGGAATTCATTTCATTTCTTCAAGAAAACAACATCCCCTTTCTCTGCCTGACCAATCACTCTTGCTATACAACTAGATTTCTTTCCGAAAAGGTTCAAAAATTCGGCCTGGATATTTCACCAGAACAAATCTATACCTCTTCGAGTGCCGCCGTCGAATGGCTAAGGCAAAAAAATATCAAAACAGTTTTTGCTATTGGAGAAAAAGGACTCAAAGAACCACTTGCTTCCGCTCAAATAGAAATCCACCCAACCGAAGCCAAATGTCTGGTTATCGGAATGGACAGATCCCTTGATCTGAAAGAAATAGCGATCGCCTATCGACTACTCAAAAAAGATATTCCATTTGTCGCAACCAATCCCGATATCGCCTACCCCATTGATGATGGCCCAGCTCCAGAATGCGGCTTTATCTTAGCGGGTCTGGAAAAATATTCCGGACGAAGTCCCGTTTTAATGGGAAAACCGGAACCCTCTCTCTTTCAGATGGCTGCCCAGTATTTAAAAACCCCATTGGAAAATCTGACCATGATCGGTGACCGGCTTGATACCGATATCATGGGAGGTCAAAACGCAGGCTGCCAAACAGCGCTCATCCTGACCGGCAGCACATCCAAAGAAGATCTAGAGGCCAGCCATGTCCATCCAGATAAAGTTATCTCTGATTTACGAGATTTGATTACCTAAAGAAAAAGGTAAAATGCTGATCTCATCAGAATGTAATCTATCTCGCTTCGGTTATCCAAATTCTCATTTCCCCATTCCCTCGATTATTCCACAAAAAATAAGGAATTGCTTTGATTCGAACTTCGCGCAAAGGCGTTTGAATCGGCTGATAAAGTTTTCCTTTCCACCCTGACCTTTCTCTCCGATATCCCGTTGCTGTCACAAAAGGCACTTTCTCGTCTGAAATTTTCTTTGAAACCAATGAAAAACGACTTTTTCGCGGCAAACGCAAATCCGCTATATCTGCTCCATTATCCATTTCTTCGATACAATAAACCAGAGGACCTCTTTTCAGAGCAATCGCGCCACAATTATGCCTCACCGATGGATGAGACTCCATTCGTTCAATCGGCATCTCTAAGTTGAGTTCTACCAAATCTCCTCTACGCCAGGAACGAACGATCTTCACGTAGCCCTTTTTACTATTCCCATTTACGACAATCCGTTTTCCGTTCACCTTCACCGAAGCTTTTCGACACCAAGCCGGTATCCTTAAAACCAATGCAAAAACCGCCTCAACCTTCGGATTAACCGTCAAGGCAACAGCTCCTTCCCATGGATAGTTAGTTTGTTGTTTAAGAGTTACCGTTTCTCCCGCAACTTCTACCTTCGCTTTTCCAGCAACATAGAGATGCACATAAATCTCCTTCTTGGATACAGAATAAATATACTGGCCAAGAGAAGCAAGTAATCGAGCTATATTGGGAGGGCAACAAGCACAGCCAAACCATTTTTGACGTTCTATCGGTTTTTGCCCACCAAATTTAGTTCGTTCTGGATGAGCCATCAACCTGTTTTCATAAAAGAACCGTTTTCCATCCTGAGAGACACCACTGATCACGCCATTGTACAGGGCCAGCTCCATAACATCCGCATATTTGCCATCTTTTTCCACCTGAAGCATCCGATGCGCAAAGAAAACCAAGGAGATAGCCGCACAGGTCTCTGCATACGCTTCCTCGTTGGGCAAATCATAATCAAAGGTAAACTCCTCAAATTGACGGGAAGAACCGATTCCCCCCGTCACATACATCCGCTTTTCCGTCAGATTACTCCAAAGTTTCCGGCAAGCTTGCATAAGAGAAACATCTCCCGTTTCCATGGCAACATCGACCATCCCACTGTAAAGATATCCAGCCCGCACCGAATGACCAACCACCGTTTCCTGTTCCCTCAACGGTTTATGAGCTTGAATATTCTTATTTCGGTCAAAGGTCTGCGGTAACGTCATTCCTTTCCGCTCTTCCTCTTTTTCCTGATCATAATAGCAAGGCTGGACACCTCGCTCATTGATAAAGAACTCAGCCAATTTTAGGTAGCGACTTTCATCGGTCGCTTTATACAGTTTAACTAAAGCCAATTCTACTTCCGGGTGACCTCCGTATCCACGTATCTTTCCTTTCTCAGGGCCAAAGACAGAATCAATGTAATTGGCATATCGACACATGACCTCCAACAATTTTCGCTTCCCTCTTGCTTCAAAATACGCCACAGCTGCCTCCATCAAATGCCCGGCACAATACAACTCATGCCCATACATCAAGTTCGTCCAGCGTTCTCCTTTCGCTACAGTCGTGAAATAAATATTGAGATACCCATCTGACTGCTGAGCCTTTTCAATAAGATCGATTACCTCATCTACCTGTTTCTCTAATTTCGCATTGGCATGGGTCCCCAAGCTATACGCAGCCGCTTCAATCCACTTAGCTGAATCAGAATCCCAGAAAATATGTGGCTCGGGATCACCTTTTTTCCACTTTAATTTCCAAGCATCAATCCGCCCGGTTGTTTTTAGAGCGTTGTATTCAATCGGTAGTGTAACCTTGCGATTCTTTTCGATACGCTTGGCCCAAAAACCATCTTTAAACGATACGTTTCGATACGAGACAGGAGTAAGAGATGAAATATTCGCCATAAAAATCCAGTTATTTGCCCATTTCTTTCAGGTCTTTCTCATTGTAGTCAAATGCCAAAAGGATAAAACTCTCTATCAAGTTCATTTTTCAGTACATTTTCCTTAATAATTATCGCATAAATCTAATCCACACTATCCATCGCTGACTGATTAGACCCTAGGTCCGCGAAGGTGATATTGATTTCGATTTTTTACACAAGTCGCAACCACTTCAACCTACTCGCAAATGATGACCTCCAAAGAACGCGTCAAACGTACTTATTCTCACCAGGAAGCTGATCGCATCCCCATCGACTATCTGGCAAACCCGGGCATTGATCTTCGAATGAAACAACATTTTCAGATTGCTGAAAATGATGATGAATCACTCCTCCAGCAATTGAACGTCGACTTTCGAAACGTTGAAGCCCCTTATGTTGGGCCTCAGTTGCATCCTGATATTGAAAACCGAAAAATCGATATGTGGGGCATTCGGAAAACATGGATAGAAAATAAAAGCGGTGGCTACTGGGACTACTGCGATTTTCCTCTTCAGGATGCAACCGTAGACGAGATTAAAGCCTGGCCTATGCCCGATCCCGATAACTTCAATTATGACATCATCCTTGAACAAATCAGTCAATCTCCCGATTCCTACATTACGATCGGACATCCAGGGATGGGTGACCTTATCAACACCACCAGTATGCTCAGAAATATGGAAATCGTTCTGATGGATCTGGCCACTGAAGAACCAGAGACACAACTTCTCATCGAAAGACGAATCAGCATCCAAGTCGAAATCCTTAAACGGTCTCTTCAAAAGGCCAATGGGACGATCGACTTACTTTGGATAGGAGAGGACTTGGGGACACAGATTGGCCCTATGGTGAGCGTTGATATGTTTCGCAGCCAAATTCGCCCTCACCTGCAAAAATTCGTCGATCTGGCTCAGAGTTTCAACATTCCCGTAATGATGCATTCCTGCGGATCAAGCAGTTGGTCCTTTAATGACCTTATCGATATGGGAATTACCGTCGTCGACACCCTCCAGCCCGAAGCAACCAACATGGAACCCGCCTATTTGAAAAAAACCTTCGGAGATCGACTTTCCTTCCACGGCTGTATTTCGACCGCCGGTGCCGTGGCCTACTCTGGAGTCGAAGAAACCGTTGCCGATATTGAGCAAATCCTCGACATCATGATGCCCGGTGGAGGCTATGCTTTTTCACCTACCCATATGCTCCAAGACAACTCTCCAACAGAAAATGTTTTGGCAATGTACGAAACAGCCCTTAACAAAGGAACATATCATTAAGATATATATCTTAACCCTCTGTCACATATACCAATGAAAAGAAGCCTTCTTTACGTTCTACTATCCTTTATTTTTGGTTGGGCAAACTTGTCCGCCAACGATGACTCATCCATTCGAGAGCGTCTCCTGGGGGCTGCTTTTCTGGATAATCAGTCCTACGATCTACTGGCTAAAATGACCACAGAGTATGGACCACGCCTGACGGGAACAACCTCCAATGAACTTTCAATGGACATGCTCGAAAAAGAGCTGCAGCTCAACGGCATTACCACCCATCGTGAACCTTTCACCATTCCCGGATGGGTTCGGCAAAATGACGAAGCCATTCTCCTACATCCCATCAAACGGAAATTGCGGGCCATTGCTTTGGGTTACGTTGATTCACACCCAACTTTTGAAGCTGACATCATCGACATCGGTAAAGCAAAAGATGAAGATCTGCCAGAAGATACCACAGGCAAAATAGGGCTCGTTGCACCCAATGTAAGACTATCACAGACCGAAATCAAAAATCTCTCTGAAACACACGGCCTCAAAGGTATTCTTCTCATCAACCGGAAAAACGGCGGACAACTTCTAGCCAGAACTCCAAACCACCAAGGACTTCCAGCGCCTGTGCCTGTTTACACTATCACCGAAGAAGAAGGATTTTGGCTCCAACGCTTAATTGCTCAAGGCGTCTCTCCTCGTATTCAATTAACGACCCGATCCTATATGAAAGAAATGACAACTGCCAACCTCGTCGCCACACTGCCCGGAAAAGTCGAAAAAAAAGTTGTGGTTGGCGCTCATTTTGATTCATGGGATCTCGGGCAAGGCGCTCTTGATAACGGTCTCGGAGTCGCTCAAGCCTTTGATATCATTCGCTTGCTCAATAAAATACATCCGAAAAATCACTACACCCTGGAAGTTGTCTGGTTTAATGCCGAAGAATGGGGTCTATTCGGTTCTCGTGCTTACATGGAAGCCCATGCCGATGATGACATTTTTGCCATGATCAACATGGACATGGTTGGAGATCCCATCGGCGCTAATGCCATGGGATTTGACTCACTCCTTCCTTTTCTGGAAACATTCTCAACCAACCTGAAAGCCTATGCTTTCCCTAAAGGCATTGATAATAAGCCCTGGCTGGGCAGCGACCATTATCCTTTTATTCTCCAAGGTATTCCCGCTATTACCCTAAACGCCCCCATTAAACCTGAGTCGGTCAAATTCTACCACGATTTTGCTGATACTTTCGAAAAAGTAGATGCCCTGGAACTCGCAAAATCGGTCGGTATCCTGACTCTTTTGACTTATGAACTGATTAATGATACCAGCTTGGAACTTCCTCGGAAAAACGAAGAAGAAGTCATCGAACTCCTCCGCAAAAATAAACTCGAAGAACGCATGAAACGCTCTAACATGTGGCCATTCGAAACTAAAACTAACTGATTCGAACCTTCTCTCATTTCTACCGTAAACCCAAGGAGCTATGTCCATAAGTAAAAATGCCAAGATTCTCTTAAGCACTCTAACCCTTTTTTCATTCATTGTTTGTCT
>JANQKU010000174.1 GCA_028280955.1 Opitutaceae bacterium | reverse complement strand
AAATTCTATGCGCTGCCTCAAGCACCCCAGCAGTTCAAACAGCTGATCATGGTTTCCGGGTTCGATCGCTATTTCCAGATTGCTCCCTGCTTCCGTGATGAAGATGCTCGCGCAGACCGTAGTCCCGGTGAGTTCTACCAACTCGACGTGGAAATGAGCTTTGTCACACAGGATGATGTCTTTAACGCCATCGAACCCATCATGGTCGGCGTCTTTGAAGAGTTTTCCGATAAAAAAGTAACACCGGCGCCCTTCCCCCGCATTCCTTACAAAGAAAGCATGCTCAAATACGGTAACGATAAACCAGACTTGCGCAACCCGATTGAAATAGAGGATGTGACGGAAATCTTTCGTGATTCCGGCTTCGGAATTTTTGCTCGCATGGTCAAAGAAGGAAAAATTGTCCGCGCGATCCCGGCACCAGGTGCTGGAGCGCTGCCCCGCAGCTTCTTTGATAATCTAAACAAATGGGCCCAAACGGAAGGCTATGCCGGGCTTGGCTATGTCAATATCAAGGACTGCAAACCAGGCGGCCCTATTGCCAAAAACCTGGGAGAGGAACGCACGCAAACACTCATCGATCAACTCGAGCTTGGCGACAATGATGGTGTCTTCTTTGCCTGTGATACAGAAGCAGGCGCTGCCAGACTCGCCGGTGTTGCTCGGACTGAAATCGGTGAACAGCTGAAACTTATTAGCGAAGACGAATTTAAATTCTGCTGGATCGTCGACTACCCCATGTTCGAATACGACGAAGAGAACCAGAAAGTCGATTTTAGCCACAATCCCTTCTCCATGCCTCAGGGTGAAATGGAAGCGCTGGAAACCAAAGATCCTCTCGAAGTTCTCGCTTACCAGTACGACATCGTCTGCAACGGCATCGAACTCTCTTCCGGCGCCATTCGGAATCATCGGGCAGATATTATGCTGAAAGCTTTTGGCATCGCCGGTTATGGCCCCGAAGTGGTTGAAGCCAAATTTGGCGGTATGCTCAACGCCTTTAAATACGGCGCCCCACCACACGGCGGTTTGGCTCCGGGTATTGATCGCATCGTCATGCTCTTGGCAGACGAACCAAACATCCGCGAAATCATTCTTTTCCCGATGAATCAGAAAGCTGAAGACCTCATGCTTCAAGCTCCCAGCACCGTTGAAGCAAAACAAATTAGGGAACTGCATATTCGCACCGTCGAACCCGCAGAATAAAGAATCGCAATAACATCCCTTCGTTTAGACTGGATGTTTGAACAGGTTGCGCATTTCATCAATTACATGACGATGCCAACCCCTGATATCGATGGACAAGATGCCGACATCCTTCGCGTTGCTCTTTGTCAAATCCAGACCGAAGCCTGGGAAACAGCAGATAATTTCGATCGGACCGTTCAGGCTTTAAAAGAGGCTGCTCAACAAGGAGCTGAACTCGCCATTACGCCGGAATGCGTTTTTCATGGTTATGGTTTTCTAGATGATAAACAACAATTCATCGAAAGAATGAGGGAAGCTGCTGTCACCATCGACAATGAAAAAATCACCCTCATTCAAAATATGGCCCAGAAAAACCGAATGCCCATCGTTCTGGGCATAGCTGAAAAGACACCTGACAACAAAGTTCACAACTCTGCCCTCTTCATCAATCAAACTGGCGAAATTGAAACCATCTACCGAAAAGTCCACTGTCGAGAAGCCGAAAGTATTTCAGAAAACGGATGCTTCACTCCTGGAGACAGTTTTGTCACCACACCTATTCGAGTAGGTAAAAATGAATACACTATCGGTAGCATGATCTGCTTTGATCGTGAAATACCGGAAAGCGTTCGAACCCTACGCGCCATGGGGAGTCACCTTATCGCCTGCCCGCTCGCCACCATGACGACTCGCCTAAACAATTGCTCCACTAAAGCAGACAACGAACTCTTGACCAGAGCTCGTGCCGCTGAAAACGAAGTCTTTATCGTCGTTGTCAATCATTCCGGTCGCTATAACGGTGGCAGTTTTGTCCTGGGCCCATCCGGTGAAGTCATCATTCAACTGGGCGAAACTCCTACTGTAGAAGTTATCGACATTCCTATCGGTATCATCTCCAACCTCTTTCACAGTAACCCACTTGGCTGGGCTGGTTGGGGCTACCGACGCCCTGAAGTCTATCGTCCACATTTGTAACCACTACCTTTCTACAAACATTTCCGAGATACCAATTAATTAGTTTAACTTACTCATCACAAATCTGCGTCAATCTGCGAAATCTGCGGATCAAAAACTCTATAAAAACCGTCATTAAAAATGACCCTACATAAACTCATCCCAATCAGTCTACTCCTCATCACCTCTCTCTTTCTTTCGACTGCTCTGGCAGAAGAAAAAAATCAGGCTATCCAACGCTTTATTGTAAACACCGAAAGCAAATGGATCGATCTACCGGAATCCTTCGCTTCAAACGCCAGAGCCACTATCCTGCAAGGCCCTCTCGATCAACCAGGCACTCATTACGAACTGCGTGTTCATCTTAAGAAAGGTGGTATCATCGTACCACACTCCCATACCGACACGCGCTATGTCACTGTATTAGCTGGTGAGCTTATATCCGGACGAGGGACAGTCATAGACCTCAAACACACTATCCGTTATCCGGCTGGCAGCTATTTTATTATCCCTGCAGGTACCATTCACTTTGCCCAAGCCCTCAATGGTGACGTTGTTTACCAGGAGTCTGGCATCGGCCCGACTGCCAATCTCTTTCCGGAAGAGTAATTAGAACTCTTGTGAATTCATGCCCAAGACCCAAAATAGGTGTTAATTTTCCGGTTGTTGAATTTTTTCATTTTCGATATTCTACCTCAAAAACAAGAAAATGACCGAGCTCTCACCTACTCTACCCGATCGCAAAACACTCTACAGGGCTTTTCTCAACAAGGATAGCAACTTTGAGGGGATTTTCTTCGCGGGCATTAAGACCACCGGTATTTTTTGCCGTCCCACCTGCACCGCTCGAAAACCAAAAGAAGAAAACGTCGATTTTTTTGCCACGACCAAAGAAGCGCTGCTCCATGGTTACCGCCCCTGTAAAGTCTGTAGTCCCTTAGCTCCCAAAGGAGCAGCACCGGATTGGTTAAAACCTCTCCTCAAGGAAATCCATTCGACTCCCGGAATTCACCTGAAAGATCAGGATCTACTTCAGCGGGGAATCGAACCCAATCGGGTCCGTCGGTGGTTTAAGCAACAACACAATATGACCTTTCAGGCCTATCTGCGGACTCTACGTATCGGTCAGGCTTTTGGCCAAATCCAGTACGGCGAAAAAGTCATCGAAGCCGCTTTCGATTCCGGCTATGAATCGCTCAGCGGTTTCACCGAATCCTTTAAAAAAACCATTGGACATTCCCCGACCCAGAGCAAAGAGAAGAACTTGGTTACCGTTACTCGTCTACTCACTCCCCTCGGGCCCATGATGGCTGCCGCCACGGACGAAGGCATCTGCCTCCTGGAATTTATCGATCGGCGAATGCTCGAAACACAAATAAAGACTCTGCGTCAACGATTGAACGCAAACGTCATTCCCGGTCACAGTCCCCACTTTGCTACCCTGAAGGAACAACTCGATCAATACTTCGACGGAACTCGTCAACAATTTGACCTCCCTCTCGTTTTACTCGGGACACCCTTTCAACAAAAAGTATGGCAAGCCCTGCAAACGATCCCCTATGGCGAAACCCGTTCCTACCAGGCTCAAGCGGAGATCCTCAAAAACCCGCAGGCTGTTAGAGCTGTAGCCAAGGCCAATGGTGATAATCGCATCGCCATCATTATCCCCTGTCATCGTGTCATAGGAAAGAGTGGCAAACTCGTTGGCTATGCCGGAGGACTCTGGCGCAAACAACATCTGCTCAATCACGAATTGAAGCATTGCGATGCCGCCGCAAAACAGGAACTCTCCCTCACTTATTCCTAGAGCAAATAGAATCGTTTTAGTCCTAAAAAGATTCCGGCAACTTCGGAGTCGCGCCTTGGCAGGAACAAACATAGGAAGCCAGGCGAGCTGCCCGTTCATGAATCACGTCCAATGGCAAATCTTCCAACAGCCCAACCGTTAAGGCAGCCGTAAAGGAATCTCCTGCTCCAATCGTATCCTTCACTTCAGTTTCAATACAGCAATGCTCAGAGACCTCATTTCCATAGAGGAGCACACTTCCATTCGCCCCTTTCGTCAGTGCAATCACCTTTAGATCAAATCGCTTCTGCAATGCCTCTAGCCTGATCAATTCATCGCCTTTTAATCCCAGAAGAGTGGATACAATTTCGAGTTCTTCATCATTTAATTTCAGCACATTCGCCAAGGCCAACCCATGGATAATGGCATCCTCATCATAAAATGGTTTCCGCAAATTAAGATCGAGGATTCGCAAAACCCTCTCGGGCGTCGCCCTTACCATGGTTTGAATCGCTTCTTTTGAAATCTCATGCCGACTCCCCAGTGTTCCAAAACACACCGCATCCGCCTTGGCCATCGCCGCCAAAAGTTCATCATTCACCGAGAGATAATCCCAAGCGGCTGACTCATGAATGACAAAGCCAGGAATCCCATCGGCATCGACCTCTACTGAGGCCCTGCCTGTTGCATGCTCAGGATCACGGAAAACAAATTTGGTTTCTAAACCGTTTTGGCTTAATTGACCAAGTGTTTCACCCCCCAGTTCATCCTCGCCCACTTTGGAAACCACAAAAGCCTGAGCGCCTAAAGCTCCAGCAAACGTCGCAAAGTTAGCTGGCGCCCCACCGAGTTGTTTTCCCTCTGGAAGAATATCCCAGAGCGCCTCACCTAAGCCAAAAATCGTATGTCTCTTTTTCAGATGCACCATCAGAGCAAACTCTGACAGAAGTCATCTTCATTTCGATATCATAATTAGATTTTATCAAAACCCTAATAATATCATTCAAACCACCTATGAGGTAGTCGTGTAAAATCCTCCCTTGCGCATCACTTTCATCCCCTTAGGCTACCTATGATGAATCAAGAAGAAAAAATAGCCGAACTCCAAGCAAAGCTCGAGAAATTAGAGGGGAAAATCAATCATCTAGATATTCAATTTAACGGTGATCCAAAAACAACAGAGTTTCGAGGCTTACGTTTTCAAAATAATGGAACCTGGGCCATCCATTATAGCATTGTCAGACTGACCATAGCGACATTTGTCATTACTACCTGTATCACCATCACTGGCTTTCAGTGGGAAACCCTAACCACTCCTATTGTCACTGCTGTGGCCACTATAGGACTGATGGGACTTTCACTTTTTTATACCTTTACCCATTTAACGCTCAAAATGATGATGAAGCAACGAGAGCGGGCCGGAGACCAAAATCTCAAAATGTCTTCTTTTTGGAAAGCCGACACCCCCTCTTATATCGTCGCGATTTTTGCCCTGATTTATATCATTGTGGTTGCCTGTCATTTAAATACAAATACACCTAGAACAGAACAACCACCGGAAACAGACCCGACACCTATAGTTCTGCCGAATAACAGTGCCCACTGATAATCTCTATTACCACTCCCTCATGAAAATTGTCATCGTAGCAGTTATCGTTTTGATTTGTTTCTCAGCCAATGCAGAACAGTGGCCCTCTGGGTTAATCACGAAACCTGAAAAAACAGCTTATCAAGAAACCTCCACCTATCAGGATGTCATAAATTTCATTAGTGAAGTTCAAAAAGGATCGAGCCATGTGACAGAAATTTCTCTGGGCAGCAGTTTTGAAGGAAAGAACATTCCCGTTTTGGTTTTGGCAAATCCAAAAATCAGCTATCCCGAAGAAGCCAAAACAAGCGGTAAACCGATCATTTATATCCAAGGAAACATCCATGCCGGTGAAGTGGAAGGTAAAGAAGTGATTCAAATCTTGCTGAGAGAAATACTGCATGGTTCGAAATCTCACTTACTGGACAATCAAATCATTCTTTTTGCGCCGATTTATAATACGGACTCTAACGATAAGATGGCAACAGGACACAGGACTTCTCAAGAAGGCAGTCCCATTGAAACCGGCCTTCGAGCCAACAGCCAGGGTTGGGACCTCAATCGCGACGGGATTAAAATGGAAGCGCTGGAAACCAGGGGACTGATTCAAAACATCATTCTACCGTGGGATCCAACGTTATTTGTCGATCTTCATACCACCAACGGTACCTGGCATGGCTATTCCCTCACCTGGGCTCCCAGCTACCACTACGCTGGCGAAAAAGCGCCCTATGATTTTACCTGGGATAAATTGTTACCCCAAGTAACGGATAAAGTTAAAAAGAATCATCGGATTCATCTCGGACCTTATGCTAACTATTCCATCGAAAGACAAGGATGGCCCATCCAGTCAATTACCACCTATAATCACCACCCGCGTTATTTGGTAAATCAGTTCAGCTTAAGAAATAGAATGGCCATTTTAAGTGAGGCCTTTGCTCATGAGCGCTTTTATCAACGCATGAATTCAACCCATGCTTTTCTCACCGAAATCCTAGAGTTCACCAACAAGAATGGTCAGGAAATGTTGGCCATTAATGCGCAGACAGAAGCCGATGCCATCCAATTAGTTCGAGAACAGGGAGGGAAAGTAAAAAAAGGAGTACGCTTTAAAAAAATACCCCTCGAAGAACCCATTGCAAAATACAGAACCTACGACCATCACAAAGTAATAAGTGCGGATGGCCAAATAAGCTACCTCAGAACCCCCAACATTATTGAATTGCATAATGTGATCAATAACAGCGCTTTCGAGGCAACCCTGGAAAGTACCCTCCCTTTAGGCTACATCATTCCGGCTGAGCTCACATCCATTGCCCAGCATTTAAAAGCACACGGAACCATCGTCACTCCCTTGACAGAAAACATCAGCGCCACGGGCGAAGTCTTCACTATACGAAAAATCATTAGAACCCCCTCTAATTTTCAGGGGCACCACATGCTGACCATTGAAGGAGGGTTCGCACCAACGACAAAAAAGTTCAAACAAGGCGACTTTATCATCGATCTGGCCCAACCGTTAGCCAACTTGATTTTCTACATGCTGGAGCCCCAGTCAGACGATGGACTCGTAACCTGGAATTTCTTCGATGATTATTTTGAAGACAACAAAAACTCAGATGGCATAGTAGAATATCCAGTATTTAAGTACTTTGAAATAAAGTAGATTCTCTATCCTATTCTGTTCAGGCTAAAACTCATATGTCTAGTCTCGACATCACTCCTTCAGAAGGTACGGTAGCGCAATGGATAGGGATGATCTAAAAAAGGAATGGCGCGAATTGTCATCGGCTTGGATAAAAGAAGCCAGAGAGGGAAAGAATCCCACGCGCAATGGATTACTCGATCAACCCATGCTTGAAGCCTGCGGAAACGTGGAGGGTTTGAGAATATTGGACTGTGGCTGTGGAGAAGGACGTTTCTGCAGAATATTATTAGAGAAAGGCGCCAAACACACTCTGGGCATTGATCTTTGCGAACCATTGATCGAAGCAGCCAAAGAATTACAATCTGATGGTGATGTCTATCGTGTTGCCGATGCACAAAACCTAAGCTTCCTTGGAGACCAAACCTTCAATATCGCAGTGTCCTATCTGAATCAATGTGATCTACCAGATTTTCAGGCGAACAATAGAGAAATCTTTCGTATTCTAAAACCAGGCGGAAAATTTATTGTCGCCAACTTACATCCCATGAGGTCAGCGGTTGGTTACTGGCACAAGAGTGAAGATGGAGAAAAGCAACACATTATCGTCGATAACTACTTCGACGAAGGTGAAAGACATTGGAAACTTATGGGAGCCTGGCTCACCAATTTCCATCGCTCCTTAATGACCTATATGGATGGGTTCCTCAAAGCCGGTTTTACCCTGGAAAGAATTGTCGAACCAAGCGCAATACCGGAACAGCTCGCCAAATACCCTGAACTGGATGATGAACTCCGCGTACCCAATTTCATTATCTACGCCTTGAGGAAACCTTAAAACTCTAATAGAAAAAATCTTTGCGGCTTCGCGCCTTTGCGTGAATCTCAATGTTCTATCTGCTAATAAATATAGTAAACAAAAAGAGACTCACGCCCGCTTCTCTTAAGCCCCCAAGCTGCAAAGATGGAAGAAAATGACATTGGAAAAGAAGTTGTAGATGCTGCTGTCAAAGTGCATCAAGCACTCGAGCCAGGTCTTCTAGAGACAGTTTACGAAGTAATCCTCACACGTGAGTTATCTGACCGCGGCCTATCTGTGAAACGTCAAGTTGAGGTACCAATCAAATACAATGAAATACATCTCGACGAAGGGTTTCGGGCTGACATAATTGTCGAAGAAAAAGTTATTCTTGAGCTGAAGTCCCTGGAACAACTGAACAAAATTCATCACAAGCAGCTTCTTACTTATTTAAAACTAGGTTTCTTACTGAACTTTGGAGCATCCTTGATGAAAGATGGCATATCTCGGATAGTCAATGGACTCGAAGATTAGAACCTTGGCGCCTTCGCGGCTTTGCGTGAGCACAATATAATATACAAGAAAGAATAATATCCCTAGTGAAAAGACAAAAAAAGTAAACTCACGCTCACTTCGCTCAAGACTCCAAGACGCAAAGAAAAAGAGATTCACATATTCACTTCAAAAGTAAGAATTTTAAAGTTTCAGATCCTTGCGTGACCTTAAAAAATTCACAAAAATGGTAGTGCTAAAAAAAGCTACTCGTGCAGAACACGATTTTTTAGTCTGGATAGATATCCAGAACGAAGGTTGCAGTTCAACATACAAGGACACATGGTCATCCGAAAATTTTGAAAATCACAAAAAGATGATCATGCAATTTATCGAGGATCCTAATAAACTAGCATATGTCCTCGTTGATAAAGAAACTAAAGAGAATGTCGGAGGAATTTATGCCCGGTTTCGAAATAGAATAAAGGAGGAGCTTCCTCGGTGGAGTATTTTCCTGAATATTGATCAGTCTCACTTTCCTGGAGATGGAAGATTTTGTGAATCTTTTCAATTATGGGTTCACCCTGACTACAGAAGAAAAGGACTAGCAACCAAGCTTAAATTAAAACTGGAAGAAGAGAGTCTTAAAAGAGGAATTCGAACACTCTACACGCATACGGAAGCAACTAATACACATGTCATAGAGCTCAATTTAAAACTAGGCTATTTCGAGGTTCGAAAAGGTCCTATTTGGGATGATATTCCACGCGTCAGTCTAATAAAGCATTTATAAAGCCTTCTTGGCCTCTCTGCGCCTTTGTCTAAATCCAAACAAGACACAGAAAAGGATGATCGCTGTGGAAAAGGAAAGACTGATTCATTCAATTTCTCCCCAATAAGTTAATCAGATCCTGTCGATCTCGTTTATCCTGTCTAAAAAATAAAAAAGTGAAATCGCGCCCGCTTCATTCAAGTCCTCAAAGTAGAAAGAGGAAAAATTGCCTATCCTGGCAGTAAGAATCTTAAACAGGAAATTTACGATTTACCGCCTCTTCCTGACAGAGGATAAGGCATTTCAAAAACGATCGTTTTTGAGGATAGGACTAATTCTGAGGAGCAAATGCCAATTCATAAGTAGTGATTAGATCAATAAGCGAGTTTAGTAGTCTTTTAAGAAATTCTCACCTTAAACATGCATGATTTATACATCTATTTATGTATTTGTAATATTAGATTATCTTATAAAGAAGATAGTATGGACATAAGCGTAAATCGATCTTGCCAGATCAATGTCAGGATAGATCGAGGCATGCGAAAATGAAACGCCGAACATTTATATTCAGTCTGATGGGCTCGACCGCAGCGGCTTGGGCTGGCTGGAAATTAAACTCATCCAGGTGGAAAGATATTGTAAGAGCCACTGATCGATTATCGAAAGACTCAGCCACATTGGGCAAAATGGCCAAGTTTTCGAAAACGGGACACGCTCTTGGCACCAACGTCACCATCACCGTTTTTCACGATGAGGCAAACCTAGCTGAAAAAGCGATGGCGCACGCTTTTCAAGCGATTGAACAAGTTGAACAATTAATGAGCATCTACCGGCCTACCAGCCAACTCAGTCAGCTCAACCGAGACGGTCATCTCGATTCTCCTCACCCTGATCTCCTGCGCTTACTGGAAACTGCCAATCGCCTATCCTTACACTCAAAGGGAGCCTTTGATGTAACCATCCAACCTCTTTGGAAACTCTACTACGAAGCTTCTCAAAGAAACGCTTCGCCTAAAAAGCAAGATATCGAAACAACTTTAAAGAAAGTCGATTGGCGTCAACTGGAGATTTCACCTCACGCCATTACCCTCCATCATCCCGAAGCGGCCATCACACTCAATGGCATCGCACAGGGACATGCCGCGGATGCAGCCTGCCAGGCATTGAAATCACATGGGATTCATAGCGCTTTGCTCGATACCGGCGAAATAGGAACGCTCGGTACCCACGTCCAGAAAAACGAATGGACCATTGGCATTAAACACCCGAGAAAACCGGAAGAATTCCTGGGACTTGCCGCCTTGAAAGGTCGTTGCCTGGCGACATCCGGTGATTATGAAACACGATTTAACGATGACTATCAGAGCCACCACTTACTCGACCCACGAACAGGTCGCTCTCCGGAAGAGCTGTCGAGTGTCTCTGTGGTAGCCCCAACTGCTATGCAAGCGGATGCACTTTCGACCGCTGTATTTTTAATGGGACTACAGAATGGCAAAAAACTGATAGAACGCATGCCGAACACAGATGCCTGCTTTATCACCAAATCAGGCAAACAAACCACCACTACAAATTTCCCGCTTACGAGCTGATATATGGAGGCCTATTTTGCTATTAGAATCGACATCATTCATCGTGGGAACCCTCATTTTCATGGGGATTCTGGGGTTGATTTTAGCATCAGTCCTGGCAGTAGCCAATCACAAATTACATGTGGACGAGGATCCACGTATCGATGAAGTCGAGGGAATGCTGCCCAACACCAATTGCGGCGCATGTGGCAGCCCGGGTTGCCGTGCTTTTGCAGAGTCCTGTGTTGGTGGGGAGTCCAATCCAAGTCAATGCACTGTCAGTTCACCAGAAATGACGGCATTCATTGCTGACTACCTCGGTGTGGAATTGGGCGATGAGGAAAAACGCGTCGCTCGCCTAGCTTGCGCTGGCGGCAATCACGTGGCCAAAATGCGCGCCCAATACTCCGGCTTGAAAACCTGCCGGGCCGCCGTCGCTGCTGGCGGTGGAGGCAAAGCCTGCTCATGGGGCTGTCTTGGTTTGGCCGATTGCGAAGTGTCTTGTGATTTTGATGCAATCCACATGGATAGCCATGGTTTACCTGTCGTGGATGAGGAAAAATGCGTCGCCTGCAATGATTGTGTGGAAGCCTGTCCCCTCGATCTCTTTTCCCTCGAGCCAATCAGTCATCAACTCTGGGTCGCCTGCAAAAGTCTGGCTGAAGGCGATGAAGCGCTGGCCGACTGTGAAGTCGCCTGTACCGGCTGCGCTCGTTGCGCCTCTGATGCGCCAGAAGGATTAATCAGTATCCAAAATAACCTGGCAGTTGTTGATTATGCCAAGAACAACCTGGCAACTCCCCTCCCCATTCAACGTTGCCCTACCGGAGCCATTGTCTGGCTCGAAAAACAAACCATCACCAAGGGAGCCGCCGCCAAGAAAATTCTTCGCAAAGAACCTCTCCCGGTAGAACCCGTCAAATAATTTCAAAACCACTTAAACTTCAGAAAAATGGCTGCTCAAAATAATAAAGTAAAATATCCAGGAATCCCTGTGGCAATGGATGGTAATACCGCTGTCATCATGTGTGAAAGGGAATCAAGCGATGCGGCAGGTGCGTATCCAATAACACCATCCACTCAAATGGGTGAGTACTGGGCTGAAGAAACTGCCAGGGGCCACATTAATACTTCCGGACGGCCGTTGATCTTTGTCGAACCAGAGGGCGAACACGCCGCTGCAGGAGTGACTGCAGGCATGTCAATGAGCGGTTTGCGCGCATCTAATTTTTCCTCAGGCCAAGGTATCGCCTATATGCATGAATCACTCTACGGAGCGGTCGGAAAACGACTGCCCTACATCCTCAACATCGGTTGCCGGGCCATCACCAAATCCACTCTCAATGTTCATGCCGGTCACGATGATTATCATCTCATGGATGACACCGGATTCTTTCAGGTAATGGGGAAAAACGCTCAGGAAGCCGCCGACCTCAACATCATTTCACGTAAAATCGCCGAGCTTTCACTCACCCCCGGCGCTGTTGGCCAGGACGGGTTCCTCACCACTCATCTTATTGAAACACTCAATGTACCCGAGCGCGACCTGATCGCTGAATTTCTCGGCCGGGCTGAGGATATCATCGATACACCAACTCCAGCCCAGAAAATCCTCTACGGCGAAAAACGCCGTCGGATACCGGTTTTATGGGATGTCGACAACCCCGTAGTCTCAGGTCCTGTCCAAAACCAGGACGCCTACATGCAATCGGTAGCAGCACAGCGACCGTTCTTCTTTGACCACATCGCAGAAATAGCCGACCAGTGCATGGCAGAATTCGCAAGCCTCACCGGCCGACATTACTCACGCGTGGCCACCTATCGTTGTGACGACGCCGACTACATTGTGATCGGGCAAGGAAGTGTCGTGGGCACGACTGAAGCCGTCGTTGATTACCTCCGCGAAACCCGTGGGCTGAAAATTGGCGTTGTCAATATGACGATGTTCCGTCCCTTCCCCGCTGATCTCCTCTCTCATATCCTGAAAGGTCGTAAAGGCGTGGCCGTGCTCGAACGAACTGACCAACCTCTCTCCGAAGATCTCCCTCTCATTCGAGAAATCCGTGCCACCCTGAGCAAATGCCTCGAGAATGGAATGGCCCCAAAAGCCTCGGAACTTCCCTATCCAACCTATGCAAGCTTTAAAAAGGTAAACGAAATACCTTCTCTCTATTCTGGTTGTTTTGGAATGGGCAGCCGTGACCTGCAACCCGAAGGTATCGTCGGCGCCATTGAGAACATGCTTCCGGACGGGGCTCAGCGGAAATTCTTCTATCTTTCCATTGACTTCATGCACGACAAACCGTCGTCACCAAAGAACGAAATCCACCAGCAGACCATTGAGGAATCCTATCCACGAGTGAAAGACCTCGCCATCAAAGGAAGCGAAAATCCCAATCTTCTGCCCAAAGGCGCCGTCACCGTACGCATGCACTCCGTTGGCGGTTGGGGCGCCATAACGACAGGCAAAAACCTCGCCATCACCCTGTATGATCTTCTTGGTTACGACATTAAGGCAAATCCAAAATACGGTTCCGAAAAGAAAGGGCAACCGACGACTTACTACCTCTCAGCTGCACCAGAGCCAATTCGCATCAATTGCGAATACTACTTCGTCGATGCAGTCCTCTCACCTGATCCAAACGTTTTCAGCCACTCCAATCCCTTGTTCGGTTTGATCAAAGGAGGCACCTTCATCATCCAGAGTGAGCTCGAATCACCGGAAGCGGTATGGCAATCTTTCCCTATCCATTCACGGAAGT
>JANQKU010000114.1 GCA_028280955.1 Opitutaceae bacterium | reverse complement strand
TGGAAGGTCGTGATATTGGTTCTATCATCTTTCCCGATGCCGACCATCGCTTCTTTCTACAAGCTGATTTGGAAGCCCGGGCCCAACGGCGGATCGATCAGGGACAGAATGACAAAGTAGCCGAACGTGACCGAATCGACTCAAAACGCAAAACATCCCCTCTCGTCTGTCCGCCCGGCGCGACTTTGATTGATTCCACCCATCTTTCGCTCGAAGAAGTCATCGACCTCATCGCAAAGCAAATCGAAGAAAGTTAATCTTCTCCTTATGGATTGGTATTGATGAGCGAACCATCATCGAGGTCTATCTTTCGGTAATAACAATTCCGAGGTGCTCCACTGGAATTATTCGTATGACAGATGCCACCTCCTTTGGGTTTTACCAAATAAACCAGAGAATTCTGTTCACAATTCACACGGGCTTCCACCAATTCAAACGTATGCCCGGAAGTCTTTCCTTTAATCCAAAGCTCCCGTCTTGAAGTGCTCCAAAAGGTAGCAATCCGGGTTCTGAAACTTTCTTCCATGGCAAATTGATTGGTATAAGCCACCAGGATAACCTCTTTTGTCTCACTGTTTTGCACAGCAACAGGGATTACCTCATCAGAACCGGAAACAACCTTCTTCAGCTTTGAAAAATCAAGGTTCAGTTCAGCGCCTTCTTCCAGCTCATTTATCTCTTCTTTATTCATTATTTCCTGTCAATTCGCAGTCTCACAAAGGATAACGACTGAGCGCAAGCATCATCCTGTTAAGGGAACTAGCTTACCCATAACCCATTATAAAACATTCCCCATCCGGAAACGGAGAATCAGTCTAATCAATCCCACATGCCCGACGGGCTCTCTTCAAAACGCCACTGGCCACTTCACGCGCTTTCTCTGCTCCGTCCGCTAAAACGCCATCCACATAGGTTGGATCTGCTTCCAACTCATCACGTCGTTTCCGAGCCTCGGCGAATTGCTCCCAATAGTGGGTAAAAAGTGTTTTCTTGAGATCGCCATAACCTAAACCACCTGCTCTCAATTTTTCTAAAGTTTCGCTATAGACATCCGCTGAAGCCACCAGTTTGAGCAATTGGATTGCGATATTTTTTTCTGCATCCGGTTTGGGTTCATCCGGTGTTCGACTATCCATGACCAACCCCATAATCCGTTTGCGAATCGCCTTCTCCGTATCAAAAATATTGATAGTGTTATGATAACTTTTGCTCATCTTTTGCCCATCGACTCCAGGCACTGTTGCAGTCGCCTCACTAATCTGCGGTTCAGGGATGACAAACGTTTCGCCATACAGACCATTGAATTTTATCGCGAGATCGCGCGTCACTTCAACATGCTGCTTCTGGTCACGTCCTACCGGCACCACATTCGCATCGTAAATAAGAATGTCGGCTGCCATCAGCACCGGATAGGCAAAGAGTCCATGATTGGGAGAAATATCCTTCGCAAGCTTATCCTTATAACTGTGGCACCGCTCCAACAACCCCATCGGTGTAACCGATGACAGCAGCCAGGTAAGCTCCGTTACTTCGGGGACATCGGATTGAATGAAAAAAACCGACTTAACCGGGTCCAGTCCACAAGCTAGAAAATCCAAGGCCACACCGCGAACATACTCACGTCTCTTCTCTGCTTCAAAGACACTCGTCATCGAATGGTAGTTCGCGATAAAATAATAAGCTTCGCCCTGTTCCTGCAGTTCGATAGCCGGCTTCATCATGCCGAAATAGTTTCCAACATGGAGGATGCCTGATGGTTGAATGCCTGATAGTATACGCATGGGCAACTGTCTAGAAAAGGAAGTGCACGCCGCGGGGGCGAACAAAAAATAATGCGGGAAGCCTGACCAAGGCTGCTCAAGGGAACAATCAATCCTTTCGGGGAACCGTTCGCATGGTTGGACTGGCCCCAACGATCATCTCTTTTTCCAGAACACCTCCAAAAGCCGTTAGCGGATAAACCAAGGATCGACGCCCCAAAATAGTGCCCGGTTGCAAGACAGCGTTACAGCCGACTTCCGCCCCATCTCCTAATAAAGCCCCCATCTTGCTCAAACCAGTATGAACTGTCCTCCCGGGCAAATGAATTGAGATCAATTGCTTATCTAACCGAAAATTCGATAAAACAACTCCCGCGCCTAAATGGGCCCCATTCCCTAAAACAGAATCACCAACATAACTGAAATGCGGCACCTTCACATTATTGAGCAGAAGTGCATTCTTAAATTCACACGAATTCCCCAAAACGCAGCCTCTACCTGCGATCACATTCCCTCGAATATAAACGCCTGAACGCAGTTCTGTTTCCGGTCCAATATAAGCCGGACCTATGATGGTCGCAGCCGGTGGCAATTTGACTGTCTGGTCAATAAAGACATCGCCTTCGATGCGGACTCCTTCAGGAATCTGATCATTCTCCAGCAGAGACATTTCATAGGCCTCTAAGGCCGGCTTAATCGCTTTGATCCACTCCCATGCATCCAGATTCTCATCAAAAAATTCTGAAAAAGGCAGTGAATTAGGAAAACTGAAAAGTTCAGATGCTCTCACGACCAAATCGGAACAAAACAAAAAACATTTCACAAGTACAAGTGGCCCATTTCAGAAAAATACCTGTCCATCTTACGATGACCTCTGAAGATAAAAGTCTTCTCCAACTAAATTGATCTTAAATTAGCCAGCTCAGCGGTATAACTTTTCTATTTCCTATAAGTATCTTTCAGCATCTACTTTTGCCATCAAATATCATATTTTATACCAAGATTGCCACCAGCCATTTTCTTCTCTTCCACTGTATTGAGATCTCCCAATTTCTGCAATCGCACTGATGTTTCATCGATAAGAGACTCCATCAATTCCAGCGAATCAGGTTCCAGAGCCTTTTTATCCTCCGCTTCCATTTTAAATAGCAACAACTGGTTCAAGAAGTTACCAACGATATCATGAACGGTTCGCATGGTCGCCTTCAGGACTTTCAATCCCTCTTCTTTAACTTCAAGTTCCTTCTCAACAACCAACGTTTTTAATCGTTCTTTTTCAACTTCAAGTTTCCTGGTGGCCTCCAATGCACTTATCAGTTCCTTTTTTTCGGTGATATCAAAACGGACACTCACATGCTTAATAATATTTCCCTCTATATCTTTAAAAGGCATGATAGTGGTATCCAACCATTGGCCCGTGCCATCCTTTTTCTTAAAATGCACCTCACCTTGCCACACTTTGCCCTGATTGAGTTTGTCCCACATACCTACATAAAAGCTTTCTGGATGATGTCCGCTTCTCAAAGAACGATAATTAATACCTATCAGTTCTTCCCTGGAAAAACCTGAATTTATACAGAACTTGTCGTTTACGGAAGTGATATTCCCCTTAGGATCTGTGATTGCTACGATGGCAGATTCATTCAAACAAGTAATTTGCTGTTCTAGTTCGGCATTGGTACGAGCTAGATTTTCCTCCACCTGCTTGCGCTCGGTAACGTCCTGTAGGATTCCGGAGAGTTTGACTACCTTCCCATCCA
>JANQKU010000060.1 GCA_028280955.1 Opitutaceae bacterium | reverse complement strand
AAGTTGCCATCGTCGCGGCCATTCGTAAGATACTTATTCATATCCAATCGATACTCAAAAAATCTAACTTTTCGCTTGTTTCATGACACAGTTGCTTCGCGCTTTTCGTAGTCACAAAAACGACTCATGACCCCACCTGATTCACAACCAGATTGAATCACCCCTATTTGGATATCCTGAACATCCTGTCTAAAAAAACAAATATCATGGCCCTCATCAATCATATCGAATTTCGCATCAAAAACCTCGATGAATCGGAACGATTCTATGACCCCATATGTGAATTTTTAGGATACGAAAAGCACCACCGGATGAAAGCGTCGATTCTCTATCGAAGCAAAGAAAGAATTGGCGATTTGATTCTGGTTCGAACACGCAAGGCTGGTCAGGGTAAAAGCTATGACCGTGAATCTCCCGGTTTTAGCCATATGGCATGGAATGCCCAAAGCCGGGAAGAAGTCGATAATCTGCACGAGATCCTTCAAAAAAATGGAGCTGAAATCTTAGATCCACCATGTGAAATGAATTACAGCCCCGGCTATTATGCCGTATGGTTTCAGGATCCCGATGGAATGAAGCTGGAATTAGCCTTTACTCCATTCCAAAACCCTACAGCTCACACGGAACTTCGACGGTTGAATCAACGGAAGAAAAAATTTTAACCAGTTTAGTGATAGCAATAACACTAATCACATTCTGTCACATCTTTAACCTTCACCAAAACTGAATTGACTTTGGCAAAATTTGTGCGAAGCTTCGCACATGGCAACCAACATAGAACTTAATGAAAACCTTTTATCCAAAGTAATGAGACTTGGCGGGATGCGAACTAAAAAAGAAGCGGTGAATCAAGCTCTTTCAGAATATGTTCAACGTAGGGAACAACTTAAGATTTTGGATCTGTTCGGAACTGCTGATTTCGATCCAGATTTTGATTACAAGAAGCAAAGAAAAATTAAGTGAAAGCGCTTGTAGACACAGATGTTTGGTCGGAAGCATTTAGACGTAAGACCGGAACAAAATCTGCATATGTCTCAGAATTAGCAGACCTTATCCAAGAAGGACGTGTTGAAATCATTGGACCCATCAGAATGGAAATTCTATGTGGGATACGAGAATCCGAGAAATTCGACCTCTTCTCTGAAAGGTTAGAAGCATTCGTTGACAAACCCATTGAGTCGAAGGCATACGTAATGGCTGCACGCTTTTACAATTTATGCCGTAGTAAAGGAATACAGGGATCGAACATAGATTTTCTAATTTGTGCGTGTTCTGTTTTATGGAACAGTCCAATTTTATCCAAAGACAAGGATTATGAACGTTATAAAAGAATCCTTCCAATAGAAATTCTGAAACCAAGAAAGAGGTGAACAAAACCCTTCTCTATTTCACTTCACCTTCATCACCCTCATCCTTCAGACTGGTAGAATAACATTAGAATCATTGCGGTAAATGGATTACTCGCGTTATGTTTGAAAACAGAATAGACGTTTTGAGTGGAGCTGACTTCGAAATGAGAAAGAGAGAAGACAAGAACATCAGGTATTATATCGATCTAGGTTTGAAAACACGAAAAGTTCTCCATTCGGGTTATCACTAAAAGGACAAGTTAGGGCAGGAATTAGCAGAGCCTTTTCACCAAAGGGTTTTCATCAGCAAGGAGTAATACAACAAGCTAGAGAAAAACAACTCTCAAGGCCAGAAGCTAAAAAACAAAACCGGATGAACAAATCAATGCATATAATTCGTAATAACTATTCCACTACTTCCACTCTTGTATCACTTCAATTTTTACCAAAAAGCAAATGAAGAAAATCATCAGATCACTCATCGCGATGGGCACAATCACGATCGTCCAAATAATTTTTGCGGAAAATAAAGAAAATCCGGGCACAACACGAATCGGAGTCTATGATTCCCGTTCTATTGCTATAGCGTTTATTGATTCCGGGGTTTATAAGAAAACCGACGGCAAACTCATGGCCAAAAAAATGAAAGAATACAAAAAGGCCAAAGAGGAAGAAAACCAAGAGAGGATCAAAGAGCTTGAAGCGTGGGGCGAGGAACGTCAGGCATTATTGCATAAGCAGGGATTTAGCACTGCCCCGGTGAATAACATCCTGGCGCATATTTCAGATCAGTTACCGGAGATCAAGAAGCAGGCTCAAGTTGAAGTTCTTGTCTCTAAGTGGGACGATGCGACATTGGCCAAGTATTCGGATGCTAAAAAGACTGATGTCACCATGCTCTTAGTGGATGCATTCCAACCACATGAAAAACAGAGAAAATCTGCCAGAGAAATCCAGAAGAAAAATCCAGTCCCCTTGGAAAAATAAGAAATCAACGTCATTGAAAAATATGGTAACATCACCAGCGCTCCACGCTAACTTCTATTGAGTATGGCCGTTGGCGGCGCCACAGAGTGGCTTGCCAACTACTCTTGAACCTTGCAGACTGTCATTAAGGCCTCTAGAGTGAATGGATAACTCGGCTTTGGAAAAAGAAATGAAGATAGCGACAATTCAACCCAAAATCGAGAATGAATTTACGGATACAGTGGATGGTCAATTTCGACTGATGGAAAAGGCTGCAGGAAAAGGAGCCGATGCCATTGTTTTACCAGAGCTAGCGACCACTTGATTCACGGGGAAGATAGCGAAAGAGGAAAGATCACTGGTCATCGATCACATATCCAGGACAATCGAACGAATCAAAGAGTGGAGCAATCGTAAAGAGATCGTCGTAAGTTTTGGGACGGCTCTCTTCCAGAAAAAAATTTCTGGCAAACCACTTAATACGATGATGACTGTGTTTCCCGACGGAACGCACTACATTGACGAAAAAGTTCATTTAAAAGAAGGCAATGAAGAGAAATTTTTCCGTTCAGGGACAAAGCGAAAAGGCTTTCACTATAGGGATATAAAATTCGATTTCGTGATTTGCCGAGAATTCCGAAATATAGAAGAAGCTGAGGTATTTATTAGTAAAGACACTGACGTCGTTTATTGGCCTGGATGCCTTCGGCGTAACGACAGCCGAAAATCGGTTAAAGACTTTGACGACGAAGAGATCCGTGATTTTGCAAGACGAAATAGAGTTAACGTAATTGCTGCGAACTGGGCGAACTTCCTTGATCGTGATGGCGACGGCAACATGGGAGGAAGTTACGTCATTACTGCATTCGGAGAAATTGAAAATCAGTGTAAATGGGACGAAGAGGACTATCTGATTTTCGAATACAAAAATAGTTAAGACTTAGCATATGAGTTATTATAGTCGCTCCTCGACTTCCATTCTTGCATCAGTTTAACCTTATTCTAAGAAAAAATTTATCTTTGAGATTTAGCAAAATACAATGAACAGCCATTTCACATGGATTGATCTTTCGACATTCGACGTCGGTGCGGCGAAGAAGTTTTACCGGAATGTATTCGATTGGGACTTCATACCGGACAGCTCCGGCTACATCAGTTGTTCTTCCCAAGAAACTCCCTCTGCTGGGCTCTATGTAATGCCCGAATTTTTGCAGAAAATTCACATGCCATCATTTTGGATGACTTATATTGCCGTTGAGGATGTCAAAGCAATAGCAACCAAAGCCAGGGAATTGGGAGGTAAGATCGAATTGGAGGAACAAAAAGACTGGGGAAAAATTGTTCTTATCCGCGATCCGGCAGGAGCAGGCTTCACTTGTTACCAAGGAGATGCGTTAAAAACCGAACGTGATCTTAGTTCCCACGGCAGATGGGGCTGGAGTGAGCTCTTCGTATCGGATATCTCATTGGTCAGATCTTTTTATACCTCTCTCTTTGATTGGAGTATTGAGAATGAAACCGATGATCGCTATGCCATCTTCAACAAAGAGAAAGAAAAGATTGCCTCCATTCAAATAGCTCCAAATGAAATCAAGGGCGAAAAAGAATTCTGGGCTGTCTATTTTACGATTCGTGATCAGAAGGCAGCGAAAATCTCGATCGAACAGGCCGGAGGCCGGGTAATCGATGGCCACAAAAATACTGATGGGAAACACCTCTTGGCTTATGATAACCAAGGAGCCGCATTTTTGATAACCGAATCCAAACAGCAAAAACCGAAGGCAATTGGCTTACCGCATTCTTATAAAGCTCAACCTAAACTGAAGTGGAGAAGCCTGATTGGGTTAATAATGATTTATCTCATCATACTTTTCGAACAGAATTGGGCGTGGGGAGCATTATTTTTGTTCTGGGTAATTCCAGATTTGAAAAGTGGAACGACGTATTTTATTGAACCATTGAGCCGGCGATCCAACCCTTTTCTTTACTGGACTGTAGTTCTCACCTGGCTTCTTCTGGCCATCTATTTATTGATGGATGCGGTATTTTAAGCCAACAAAGATGATGCAGGCAACATCGCACCTGACCTTTGGCATTGAACAAAACAAAAGACAAATCGAAAGGACACTTATGAAAACAATGACATGTAAACAGCTAGGTGGAGCCTGTAATATGGAATTTCACGCAAACTCCTTTGAAGAAATAACCGAGATGAGCAAAAAGCACGGGATGGAGATGTTTCAGGAGGGCGATGAAGCACACCTCCAGGCGATGAGTAAGATGAAAGAACTCATGCAAGCTCCGGTCACCATGGAAAAGTGGATGGAAGATAGGAGACGTGAATTTGAAGCTTTGCCTGACACTGCATAAGGCTGAACAAAACGATAGAGGTAATACCTTCAAAGCACTCCATCATATGTCTACAAATAAACATGAATTTGATTCATGAGAGACCATATTTCTGCAGGTATCGATTTCTCACCGAAACATCTATGTACCAGATACTTTGCTTTTTTCTAACCACGACCTAAATTATGTATACTGGTTGATATGCGAAAAAAATGAACGACATCTACTGCGATCAAATCATCCCTAAATTAATCGACGTTGAGATCGTATCAGAAACGGGCCACTTATTTGCTTTCCACCATACCAACCCATACTGGGAGCGACATATAGTGATAGTCCCGAAAGACCACATCGAAAGTCTTTCAAGGCTAACCGAAGATCACGAGTTACTTAAGAAAGAAATCATGGATACACTGATTAAGATCTCATCAACAGTCGAAAAAGATTTCGGAGGTTGTAGCATCGTCACAAATGTCGGTGATCAGCAAACCAGCAAACACCTTCACTGGTATATCTACGCTGGTAGAAAATTGAGAAACGAAGACGGAACAATGGTTAAAATCTAGGATCTCGTCGAAGTATGAAAAGAACAACACATATCAAGTCACTTCAGGCAACTGGGACAAGCCCCGCTCCTTCAGCTCAGGAAAATGGATCATGAAAATAAGCGTTATTTGCCACGGTAATATTGCCAGGAGTCAAATACTTCATCACTATCTGGATGACTATGCCAACAGAGCTTCATTTAACATTGATCTGTTTTCATGCGGCACTGCACCCTTAGATGCTTATCCTCAGAGTGATCGTTTGTTGGCCGAGGTACAAAGCGAATTGAGAAGCAGAGGCCTTAAAGGGTCTGTAAAACGCAATATTCTTGATAAAGAAACACAGCAACATCTCGTGGAATCAGACTTAATCTTGGTAGCTGATACCACAAGGAGACAAGAATTACTGTCTCGGCTCGGAGAGCAAATTCATGCCCGGAAGGTGATGCTATTCTATGAATTCATTGGAGAGGGACAAAAGGATTTTATTGATACATTTGATGCAAAGAAAGGCGCGCAAGATCCGCAACGATTTGCCAGTTGCTTTAGTGAACTTGAGAGAATAGCAAAGCTGACAGTTGAAAAAATTCAAAGAACCATTCGCATAAAATAGCGAAAATAACTTCACTTCACCTTAACAATACTCTTTTGCAGACTTGCAGATGAACATCAAGGAGACAACAATGAATGGCTAACTCGGCATTCGCTGCAGAAAAGAATGGTTAACCACGAAGGACACAAAGAACACGAAGGAAGAGAATTTGAAACTCTCTCTCATCAACTTATCGGTTATGCTATCGAAGTACATCGTTCACTTGGTCCCGGGTTGTTAGAATCATCCTACCAAAAATGCTTGAGCCGAGAGCTCGAATTGAACGGAATCGCCCACGACTGCGAGGCACCTCTACCTATTGAATACAAAGGAATTAACCTGGACTGTGGTTATCGAGTGGATCTTTTAATAGAGAATCGACTAATCATAGAGCTTAAAAGTGTAAAAAAGATCGAACCCATCCATGAAGCACAGGTTCTGACTTATCTGAAGCTATCCGGTATTAAAACAGGCTTACTCATCAACTTTAATGTTTCCAAATTGAAAGAAGGAATAAAAAGATATGTTATCTAAGTTTCCTCTCTTCGTGCCCTTTGTGCTCTTCGTGGTTATAAAACAACTTCACCTGTACCAATTTTCCCCTACTCCATCATTAACACCAAATCAAAATCTATGAGATTCCAATATGTGACGATTGTTGTATCGAATCTTGAGAGCTCTCGAAAGTTTTACTCCGACATCTTGAGCTTCCATGAAACTATAACCTACGAACGTTGGATTGGATATAAAGCTGGAACACAATGCTGGATTTGGTATCTTAGAGACTGTCAGTTTAGTTCGGAGATCGACTTCTGATATCATCAATTTCGTCATTGATGACTTTGAACAGCTCTGGGAAAAGGTTCGAGATCAGGTTGAAGTCGAAAATCCACCAGAAAGAATGCCCTGGGAAACCATGAAATTTATCGTTTTAGACCTGATGGAATGAAAATTGCCTTTATTGAAAAGGAATAATAATTTTAACTAAATAATCGTATTGTAACCATCGTTACAACACACTCCATCACTTCTTCTCTGGTATATTCAATCCTAGCTAGAAAGAAGGAAGAACCTTAAGTTACTACCCCTAATATGAAAGAATCATTCCAAATGGTCCTCGGACTGTGTTACCCCCTCATAAGCATCGCTCTGATTGTTTTAGCAGCCACTCGGAAGTATCTGCCCGGAAAACCATGGCTGATTGCCTTTTTGGCAGCCGGACTGGTAAACATGATCGGATGGCAAATCCCACAGTTACTGATGAGATTTGGCGCCGACTTTGATGTCTCAAGATTTTACGATGTCATGAGAGTGCCCCTCAGCCTGATCAATCTAATCGGCTTTTGTATGCTGATTCCATTTATCCTCTCTCTGGCAAACCATCCTTTCTCTAATGGTAATATCGCAGAAAGTCAGCAAGGCCTCGAGATGACAGGAGATACTAGCAGCCCTTATTACGGAGTGCACGGATGGCTAAAATTCTTCGTTATCGTGAACATTTATGTCTCACCTATAATATTCGCAATACAGCAGATCATAGGTTTCATTGGATTGTCGAATTTGGCCGGAAGATACCCCGGTATTCTTGTGGTAGGAATAATCGAAGCCGGCGTAGGTATATTCCTCGTTATTAAATGGATTATGATAGCGCTTCGGCTTCGCGACATCACACCTGGAGTTGTGCAGGAGGCGAAGAGATGGTTGCTCATTGTCTTGGGCTGGAATCTTCTCAGCACAGTCCTTGCTTTCTTGTCGGGAATGGATCCAGAGGACATTGCGCCCAGCGCAATCAAAGGACTTTTTCAGGGAATCATCGCCTTTGCCATTTGGTATTCCTATTTCAATGTTTCAAAACGGGTCAAAGCAACCTACCCTGACTGGAACCAATGATAATGGCCGACGAAAAGGTTTTACCTAAATGGTTACTCATCACTCCGCTTTCTGAAGCCACAAATAAGCCAGAACGTTCGAAAAATGAAAAATCATTGGGTGATCCTTTTTGACATCGGTGGTGTCCTCCTAGAGGAAGAAATCGCCTATAAACAATATTTAGATAAAGTCGTATATACGTGTTTGCAAAAAACCGACCCAGATCTGACCAAAACCAAATTCAATATCATCGTAAGAGAAAGCATACAGAGCTTTGTCCCCGAACTTGTTTCAACTATTGTTTGGCGTTTATGCGCACCTGATCTCAATAAATTCAGTCATTTGAAGCGCTCAATCACTATCAAAACCAAGGAATTTGAAAAAAATACAGAACGAATCTTAGTCGAAGGAATTAAAGATTTAGTACGAGAATTTGCTGCTGAGTATACTCTTTCATTAGCGGGAAACGCCAAAGGCAGTATTCGAGAAGTCTTAACGAAGCATGGTCTGCTTGAATATTTCGAGCATACTCTCGTCTCTGAAGACCTAAACGTCTCTAAACCCGATACTCGATTTTTCATGCATTACCTTGATCTATTTAAGGTTGCTCCGCGCCACTGTATCATGATCGGCGATCGATTAGACAATGATATCATACCTGCAAAAAAACTCGGGTTAAGAACCATTTGGTTTAGGCGCGGCATATATTCTATCCTAAACCCAAGAAATCCTGCAGAAATTCCAGATCAGACAGTGAACAATGCAATTGAGTTAAGAAATGCTATTAGGAATACAGTATCGAACCAAACGAGTGAAGCTCTTCGATAAGATCTATAGCGTTTTTCTTAAGATTTAAAATCAGAAGAGCTCAAATACAGTGAAAAAACAGAACTCTTCCCTATTTCTATTTTTCAGAAATGTTTTTGGAAAAAAAGAAATCAACTCTCTTACTATCTTATTCCCCGCGTGCCTATCCTGTTTAACTTAAGGTATCATTTTAATTCTGCAAAGAAATGTCTACTGACGGACGAAGTTCTGCACAAACAGCAAGAACCGAGTGAATCTTGTTGTTTAAAAACCTTTCTATCAACACATCATCAACAAATGCATTCTTGTTAAGTGCCGGGATCGCGAGCTGAGAAAGAATATAATCAAAACGCGGAGCCCACTTTCGGGCTCCCAACCGCGCTGTCGTCGAACAATTATCAATCATATAAGCAACGCCTTTGTAATGCATGTAAGGAGTTAACGAATCGACTGCCTCGATCACGGATTCATTGGCAATCTCAGAATAAGAATGCCCACGCTCATCTAGAACATTAATCTGCGCCATCATCACGGCAATATAAACACCAGCCGTTATCGGATGGACTGGAATTTTTTCTTCGACACGTTGCGCACGGACAGCTTTACCCACTGCCCACATCGGTGTCTGATCGATGGTGCCCATGGGGAATTCTTTCAAACGATCACCGGCCATAATCACAGAACGGATTTCATTGCCCGACGCCACTTCATCATAAACTTCAGCCACAATTTCTTTGGCAGGTTTATAAGTGGCGCTGTAGGCGCAACGGAAAATCTCTTTATCATTGTCGCTTAAATTTTCATAAACAGCTTTGATACCTTGCTTTGAAATAATCTTTGTGATGGGCCCCGTCAGGGATTCGCTTGCAAAAAGAAAAGCTTCTTCGGCACAGGAACCTTGAGCTATAAAATAACGGTATAAACACTCGGCAATTCCATGAATACCACCCAATAAAATACAACGCTCACCAAATATATCCGACTTGTATTCCCAAGTCATTGTCGTCTGGAAAGTGAATGGCGAACCCAAAGCAATGGACCAACCAAGTGCATGATCAGTGGCAAGCCCATTGAAATCCTGCTCTATGGCAAAACTTGCATTAATACCGGAACCGTTGACTTCTCTACCCTGCTCATAGAGACGGCGAACAGAGGGCCCCATCCCTTTGGGGCAAACAGCAACAACATTGATATTCTTCGGCCATTCTTCACCGATTGAATTCATATAACCCAGCAGAAAACCATGAGAAAGTCCCAAAGTGGCTCCTTCTTTCAAGTTGCTAAACACCTTCTTAAATAATGAAGCCTGAGCTGCATCGGAAATGAGAAGAATGACCATCTCCGATTCTCTAATCACTTCGATCATTTCACCCAGTGAGTTATTCTCCTCCGTAAAGCCAGCCGCCCGGGCAGATTCCATTGAGGATGAATCCATTCGCAAACCTACTTTGACATGAATGGAAGTACCTTCCAGAGAATCACGCAAATTTTGTGCCTGGGCAGGACCCTGAGAACCCCAGCCGATAATTCCAATTTGAGAAATATCTTTAAACGCTTTCAGTAACAATGGGAACAAATGCCGGCCACCGCGAACGATAAACTCTTTTCTGTTAGAAAGCTCAATGCCTTCCTTCTCGAAAACGTTAGAGTTAAAATTTAATTTTTCTGCCATCATCTTACTATTTGTTTAATTTAATTTTTCCATGACTCCAAAAATAAACTACGGTCATTCACTACAGTTTATTATTCTACATAAGATCTTTGTTGCAGTAAAGTGACTTTAAAGACATACTGTATTGCATATATTGCAATAATAACGCTATGAATATTGAAAGCCTACGATTATTTCTTCACTTATCCGAATCCCTTCATTTCGCCAAAACAAGTAAAGAATGCCATGTATCCCCCTCCACCTTGAGTCGCATCATCCAGCGCCTGGAAGAAGAAAGCGGCAAGTCCCTTTTTCAGCGTAACCGGCGGTCCGTTCGTCTGACTGAATCTGGAAAACTCTTCCAGCATTTTGCCGCACAAACACTTCAGGAATGGCAACGCTTAAATACTCGATTTGAACAGGAACGAGAAGTGCTCAGGGGAAAAATCAACATTTTCTGTTCCGTCACGGCAAGCTACAGCCTGCTACCAAAGTTGGTAGAACCTTTTCGCAAACAATATCCGGAAGTTAGCATTCAATTGAGAACAGGTGATCCAAATGTAGCGATCGAAAGATTACTCGAAGAAAAAACGGATCTCTCTATTGCGCCACTCCCTGAAAAACTCCCTAAGAAACTTTACAGTCAAGTCATTGCTGTTACCCCACTCCGATTTGTTATCCCACGAAACACAGGAAAAGTCCGAAAGTTGATGAATCGCAAAAAAGTGCCCTGGAAAGATGTTCCCATTATCATGCCTGAATCGGGTTTAATCCGTAAACACTTGCAACATTGGTTCCGCAAAAAAAATCTAAAACCGAATGTATACGGATATGTTGCCGGACATGAGGCCATACTGGCGTTCGTGAGTCTAGGGATGGGCATAGGCATTGTCCCCCAATTAGTCTTGGAAAACAGCTTGATTCAGACCCAGGTTGAGGAAGTGGACATCAAACCGGGATTGCCTGACTTCGCAGTCGCCCTTTGCACAACCAACGAAAAAATTGACAACCCTGTTGTCCAAGCATTCTGGAAAACAGCACTGAACCCCCATATCTCAGGAAAGTCTTAAACTCTCATAAGACCTTTTTTAGGATCAAAAAACAATTTTCTGAACAAGCATCCCTTCTTTCAACAAGGGCACCTGCTCCACAACTGATCCCTTTGGATTAATCATTGCCGTTGGCCCATAAGATATACGACCATCCTTTTCGCCAGTAACATCTGAAGATACTAGCCATAAACCCGTTTCAAGTGTTCTTCGGGCACGGATTTCATTATGCCGGTACTTCCACTTTTCTGCGTTTTGATACCTCATCATATTATTACATGGACATACCAATAAATCAGCGTCTTGCCTGGCAACCGCTTGCGCACTTTCGGAAAAATTCAGATCATAACAAATGTTGATACCAAATCTGAAACCGTTATCTTCAAAAACTGGATACGAACTACCCGATTCAAAGACTCCATTTTCTCCACCATAAAGGTTAATTTTGCGATAAACACCCAATAGCTCCTCTTCTTTCACCACAACAGCCGTATTATAAAGTTTCTCATTTTCAATCTCGATAAGCCCAATAATGAGCACTGGACTAAATTCAGAGAGACGGTTAAGAACCTTTTTAAATGCATGGGAGGATAGATCAAGCGCCAGTTCACGTGTCTTCTTTTCATTAACCACATATCCTTGAAGATAACACTCTGGAAAACAAATTAGGTCAGCGTCCTGTTTCTCCGCTTTAGCAGCGTACACTTCGATTGTACGTAACGTCTCCTCGATGTCTCCGTGCACATCCCTAGGTTGGCAAGCTGCTACCGTTGCCGTTTTTCTCATTGTTACTTTTTTCGATTTTAAGAAGTTCCCAGTGCTTCCAATAACCGTTCCAATTCTTTCTGTTTGGTCTGATTGTCCGCCAACTGCCGTTTGGCGCCTTCGATCACATTGGCGGGTGCTCTGGAAGTGAATCCTTCGTTCTTCAAACGATTTTCACCTGAAGCAATCGCTTTGGAAAGTTTTTCCAGCTCCTTGCCCAAGCGTTCACGTTCTGCCCCGACATCGACGGAAGACGCCAGATCGAGGTAGAGGGTTCCCAGTGGTGTTACGGCGGCCGGAGCAGACTCCACAGCCTTTTGACGAAGAATTTCTGCCGCACCTGCCATCCGACAAAGTTTGGCCATCCCCTGCTCTACCATTGTCCATTGCGCATCATTGGCTGATAAAAACAATTTTACATCCCGACGACTGGCCAGATTGTACTCCGCCTTCAAGGCTCTCGCCGTCGCCGCAAGCGTTTTCAACAACGAAACCTCATTGGCTGCTGTTGCATCCAATGTCATTTTTTCACGGATATCGGCTATACCAAAACTCTCATTCTGGATAAATTCACCCTCTTTGCCATACCCCATAGTATGCCAAAGTTCCTCCGTAATGAAAGGAGTAAAAGGGTGCAATAGAAGGAGGATCTGCCGCAAAACAAAATCCTGAAGCGCCAGGCAGTTTTCTTTTGTCACTTCGTCTTTCAGCTTCGATTTGGAAACTTCCACGTACCAGTCACAGAAATCACTCCAGAAGAAACCATAGATATTCTGAACAGCCCGATTAAATTCGTAGTTTTTAAAATCCTCCGCGATGGATGCTTCCACCTCAAACAAACGTAGTAAAATGGCATGATCGTCATTATCGAATTTGGAGACATCCAATCGACTGGTAATGGCTTCCAGTGATGAGTTATCCTGCATCTCGCCTGAAATTTGGCGAAAGCGGCAGGCATTCCATAACTTGGTGCAGAAATTCCGGCCACCTTCGATCCGTTCCTCCTGGAAACGAATATCCTGTCCTTGAGGGGCAATGGAAATAATCCCGAAACGCAGTCCATCTGCCCCATAGGTATCGATCAAATCCAGTGGGTCGGGAGAATTGCCCAGAGATTTGGACATTTTGCGACCCTGTTTATCCCGAATCAGCCCCGTAAAATAAACATCCTTAAAGGGAATACGTTTTTCAATCGGTTCTCCTGGCCGCATTAAACGCAACCCCGCCATAATCATCCGAGCCACCCAAAAGAAAATAATATCCGGAGCTGTCACTAACGCACCGGTCGGATAAAAATATTCCAGTCCCTGCTTTTCTTCCTCTTCTTTATCCGGCCATCCCATGGTGGCAAATGGCCAGAGCCAGGAAGAAGCCCAAGTATCTAGCACATCTTCATCCTGTTCCCAGTTTTCCAGATCAGTCGGTGGTGTTTCATCCACATACCAGTTTTTTGAATCCGAACGATCCTCATCCTTCCGATACCATACGGGGATACGATGTCCCCACCAGAGTTGACGGCTGATACACCAATCCTGAATATTTCCCAACCAGTTTTGATAAACTTTGGACCAGCGCTCCGGATGAAATCGGATATGCCCTTCTCTCACAGCTTCTTTCGCTTCCTCTACATGCGGGTATTTTAAAAACCATTGCTCCGACAGACGTGGCTCGATGGGAACATCTGCCCGTTCACTGAAGCCAACATTGTTTTCGTACGGTTCTTCCGAGACGAGAAGACCGAGTTCACCCAACTTTTCAGCCGCTTTCTTGCGAGCCTTGAAACGATCCATCCCGACGAACTCTTTTCCAGCCAGTTCATTGAGCGTTCCGTCCGGATTCAGGACATCGATGATTTCCAAGTCATTTTTTTGGCCAATCTCAAAGTCTACCTTATCATGCGCAGGGGTAACCTTAAGCACTCCTGTGCCAAACTCCATATCGATATCTCGGTCTGCTACGATCGGAATCTCTTTGCGAGGAAATGGCCTCCAGGCATGTTTCCCTATTAAATGCTGGTAACGCTTATCATCTGGATGAACCGCGATGCCCGAGTCCCCCATTAAAGTTTCCGGACGCGTGGTTGAAATCTCCAGGTATTCACCCGGAAATTCTACCAGCTCATAGCGCATTTTATAGAGAATCCCCTTCTGGGGCTTCATGATCACTTCTTCATCGGAAAGCGCCGTCAAGCTAACCGGACACCAATTGACCATTCTCTTCCCACGGTAGATATTTCCACTCTTATAGAGCTCTACAAAGGCCTTGATGACTCTTTTGCTGTAAGTCTCATCCATAGTGAAAATCGTCCGACCCCAATCACAGGAACTACCGAGCCGCTTCAATTGTTCGATGATGATGTCCCCATGTTTATGGCGCCAATCCCAGACTTTTTCCAAAAAGCCTTCTCTACCCAGATCATGACGGGTCTTCTTCTCCGCTTTGCGCAATTCCTTCTCAACCCGCGTTTGGGTGGCGATCCCGGCATGATCCGTTCCCGGAAGCCACATGGCTGATTTCCCTTCCTGGCGAGCACGGCGAATCAGAATATCCTGAAGCGTATTATTCAGAACGTGCCCTATGGTCAATACCCCCGTAACGTTCGGAGGTGGGATGACAATGCTGAACGGTTCTTTGCTTGAATCCACCCGACCGACAAAGCACTCATTTTGAGACCAGGAAGCATACCACTTCCCTTCCACTTCTTTGGGATTATAATTTTGTGAAAACTGATTTGCCATTTAGATAAGAGAAAAGTCGAGTTGATACAGACAGCCAAACAAGCAGGCTAAGAATCCCTAGAGCTTGAAGACAAGCGATTTTACTGTAAGAGGGTGTCTAAAGAGTATAAATAAAGATGGCCGATAGCATTTTATCCATTCAGCAAGGCGTATTCGGACAGATCGGGCTGCGGCCAGCCCCTCTGGTCGAATTGAACGCAGCTGATGGTTTCAAAGGAATCTGTCCCAAGAGGATGTGGCCGAAAAAAAGAAGCTGAAGTTAGAGCATGATTAACCGCATTATCCGACACGCAAAAAGCCGCCTGAATTTTGAAGGAGATATCAAAAAGGCGAAAAGGCTATCGGCCTGCAAACAGTTTCTAAAGCTGGAAATGCAGATGGTGGTCATGAAGCATAAGCAGGGAGAATCAGGTCTAAAGATCGCCAATGCCAGAGCCACCATCGTCGATGTGATGCTCGATCACCTATTCACCTACGCATTGGATCATTACGAGAAGAAATTTGACGAATTGCCCGTTCCGGTGGCACTGGTGGCTATCGGAGGTTACGGCAGAGCAGAACTCTCTCCTTTCAGCGATATCGACGTGATGATCCTCCTACCAGCCAGGGTAAAATCGGACAAAATAAAAGATCTCAAACAATTTCTGACCGACGAAGTCCTCTATATCCTCTGGGATCTTGGGCTGAAAGTAGGCTATTCCACCCGCACGATTGATGATGTCTTTGAGGAAGCACGTCGTGAAATAAAGACCAAAACGGCCTTGCTCGAATCCCGGTTGGTTTCCGGAGACGCTTCTCTTTTCTCAACCTACGAACAGGCTTATCGAAATTACTATCTCAACGAATCTCCTCAAAAATACATTCAAGCACGTCTGGAAGACCAAATAGCCCGCCGTGAACGAAATGGAAACACTGTTTTTCTCCAGGAACCAGACATTAAAAGCGGCGTCGGAGGCCTCAGAGACTACCAAAACATCCTCTGGATGGCACGCGTCAAACTGGGAACAAGCACACTGAAAGAATTGGCTGAGCTCAATTATCTGCGTAAAAAAGAACTGCGGGACTTCAAAAACAGTTATGACTTTCTCCTGAGAGCCCGCAATACACTACATTTCATCAGCAAGCGACCAAGCGATCTAATGGATCTGAGTAAACAGCCAAAAATCGCTTACCAGATGGGATTCACCAGCCGCAATCACCTGGACCGTGTCGAGAAATTCATGCGTGAGTATTACAAAAACGCCCAGAACATCTACCAAATCTCCAAAGTTCTTGAGCATCGGCTCGCTCTCTCAGTCAACAAAGCTTCCAACAACCATATTTCACTCAAAGATCTTCTCAAACCGAGACGTCTGCAAAGGACCAAAAAGATTGACGGTTTTATTCTCCGCCAAGGGAAACTGGCTTACGAAAACACTCGTGTATTTACCGCAGATCCCAATCGCTTGATCCGCGTTTTTCGTCATCAACAACTACTGAACAGTACTTTCGATTTTGAGCTTACCTCGCTAATCAGAGAATCACTGCCTCTTATCACCAATCACGTCATCCGTTCTCAGGAAGCCTGCCAGAGTTTTCGAAGTATTCTGCAAACACCGGGCCAGGTTTATCCCATTTTACAACTGATGCATGAACTCGGTGTCTTGGGAAAATTCATTCCCGAGTGGGAAGAACTCACCTGTCTCGTGCAACATGAATTTTATCATCGTTACACTGCCGATATTCATACACTGACAACCATACGTGAACTCGATAACATTTTTTCCAGCCAGGATCCCATTTACGAAAACTATCGGGAAGCCCTTCGGGATACTCATGATCCCAGCCTTCTTTACTTCATTCTCTTACTACATGATATTGGGAAAGCAGATGGTATCAAAGATCACAGCCTTGCCGGGGTCAAAATTGCAGAACCCATTCTCACAAGACTGCAAATCCACGAAAATAATCGGGCGACTGTTCGATTTGTTATTCAGAATCATCTTGAAATGGCACGGTTCATGCAGAAATACGATCTTGATGATCCCGATACCGCCAAAGCATTTTCATCCCAGGTGGAAAATGTCGAAAACCTCCGCTATCTCTATGTTCACACGTTTTGTGACGCCCGGGGAACAGCCTCCAGTCTCTGGAACAGCTACAAAGACACTCTTAACACAACCCTTTTCCGAAATACAGTGAAAGCGTTAACATCCGACGAAGCTCTGAAAAAACAAGGAGTGACCGTATTCGAAGAAGTAAAAGACAATCTTCGAAAAATGGAAATTCCTGAAGTCAGTGAGGAAGAAATTGAAGCCCATATCCATCTCTTACCCAATCGCTATTTTACCCAAACTGAGCCCGAAGAAATCGCTCTACACGTGCAAATGGTGAATCGCTTGCTCAAAACCATCAACGAAACGGATTCTATTGGTACTCTCAGCCCTGTTATCGATTGGAAAGATGATATCAATCGAGGCATTACCACAGTCAATCTGGTGACCTGGGATCGTTCGGGGCTCTTCCACAAATTGGCAGGCGCTTTTAGTCTGGTGGGCTTAACCATTCTCAGTGCAAAGGCAGTTTCCCGCCAAGATCATATTGTTATCGATACCTTTGATATTATCGAGCCAGGCCGAGGCATTGTACAAAACACTCAAATAATGGAGAAATTCCAGACGAGCATCACCCAGGCTCTAGTTGAACAAAAAGACCTGTATCCAGAAATCATTGATGTGGCCAAAAGCCTTCAAGAAAATCTCCTTTCCTCTCCGACCAACCCCTTTCACTCCACTTTTCCTGCTACTGTTAACATTCATCGAGAAGAAACCTTCGATCGAACAATTGTCGAAATCGAAGCTCCCGATCACATCGGACTTTTGTATTTGATCGGAAAAACTCTCTTCGAAAAAGGCTTTAATATCACGTTTGCCCGTATCAATACGGCAGGAGGCGCTGCGAACGATACGTTTCATATTGAAAATGCCGTCGAAAATGAGCCTGTCCCTGCTCCAGATAGCCCTACGATGCTCGAATTAAAGGATGCCCTTTTAAAAATCGTAACACCAAGCCAACCGGAACCCGTCTAAACAGAATCTTCCGACAAGCAGAGACCAAGTGCTGCTTTTTTCGGCTCGCACCAATACCTAGAGCAGTTTTAAAGATAGCTCCGAAAACTGAAGCCCTCTTCTCTTCTTTTGAACGTTTCCACAGACAAAACATCTTATGGCGAGCATTCTCCCGAAATGCTCAAAAGTCTCTATACCATTAGCAGAATTGGTAGTATTAGCCAAAGTATTGATGAAATCATTTCCCTCATAATCGATACTCTTTCAGATCACTTTGATTCAACAAGCGCTACCATTACCCTGATCAATCCGGACACAAAGCGACTGGAAACCGAGATAAGCAGAGGATTGCCCGATAGTGCTGATTCACCGACCCTTGAATTTAACAGAGGTGCTATCGGTTGGGTTGCCCTCCACAACCGATCACTTCTCATTCCCAACATGGCCCACGATGCTCGCTACATGCCGGGAAAAGAAAATATCGCCTGCACTATGATTGTTCCGATGGAGGATGACGGACATGTTATCGGGGTCTTAAACCTCAACAAGGATCAGCCGGACACTTTCGATCAACAAAACTTGCAGGACCTCGAACAACTCACTCAGGAAGCCACTCGTGTTCTCCAGCAGCGTTGGTTATTCAACCATCTTCAGCAAAAAGCAGAACAGCTCGAAGTTTTTACTAAAGTTGGCCAAAGTCTCGTATCAAAACTTGAAATACAGGAGCTCATTGAAAGCGTCTCCAGAGAATGCCAGACTATTACGCAATGCCGCTTATGCACTATTCAATTTTACGATTCCCATACGAATGCCGTTCAACTGAAAGCTCACTATCCTGCGACCGAAGAACTGCAGGAATCCGAACACCGGATTGAAGAATCTCTGGCTGGATCGGCCATTCAAACCCGAAAACAAATCGAATTTATTGATCTCCAGAACCCAGGCTTCATCGACCTGCGAGATATTCCCAAAAATGATCAGATTCGTTCCGTTTTAAGCACACCTATGATCGTTGAAGGAGAAGTTCTCGGAGTGATCAATATTTTCACCGATCATATTCACCGGTTCGCCAATGACGAAAAACGTCTCCTTAACGCCTTGGCTACCATGTCGGCCATCGCCGTTCAAAACGCACGTCTCTACACACGGGTTTTTAAAAGTGAGGAGAATTTGCGTCAAAATGAAAGACTCACCACCCTCGGTTTGCTTTCTGCCGAAATTGCCCACGAAATTCGCAATCCATTGACGGTGCTTAAACTCCTCTTCGGCTCTCTCGACTTAAATTTTCCGTCAGATGATCCACGAAATACAGATGCCTCAGTCATTAAAGAAAAGCTTGATCAACTGGAAGCAATCGTTGGGCGGGTTCTCTCTTTCAGCAAAGCTCCCCAGAACCTCTATGCCCATTGGAACGTTGATGAGCTGATTCATGAAACCTGCCTTTTAATTCGTTTAAAACTTCATCAACAAAAAATCCGTCTCCATCATACAGACGCGATTTCTCCCTACATTATTGCCTGTAACAAAGGTCAAATACAACAAGTCCTGCTCAATTTACTCATCAACTCAACAGATGCGATGCCCAACGGCGGAGATATCCACATTCGCTGCAACCATGAGGATGAAGAAGGACGAAAGATGCTCGCGATTGAGATCGAAGATAGTGGAACCGGTATTCCCACAGAAATCAGACCCAATATTTTTAATTCCTTCCTCAGTGGCCGCAGTGACGGCACAGGGCTTGGACTCGGCATCGTTAAAAGGATACTCAAAGATCACCACGGAGAAATAGAAGTGGCCCAAACCAGTCCTCAAGGGACTGTGATGCGTCTTAGGCTTCCACTAGTGAAAGATGAAGTTTAAGAGAAACTGCCTGAAAACTCATTCCTTCAACTCAACATTCCAGTAAGCCACATCTAGAAAGTGTTTCCATTCCTCGTGTCGAGACTTACCTAAAACGATACTGATAACAGGTCGCCATTTTGGTTTTACCGGCTTTCGCAATAAACGCATCTTTGCCTCATGAGGTAGCCGATTTGCTTTTCGGGTGTTACATTTAATACAGGAACAAACAACATTCTCCCAGGTGGTCTTTCCACCATAATGGCGGGGAATGACATGATCCAAATTCAAATCTTTTCGTTCAAACGTCTTATTGCAGTACTGACAGCGTTCTTTGTCCCTTTCAAAAATATTGTTTCGAGTCAGCTTCAGGTCCTTGCACGGCAATCGATCAAATACCCCAAGAAGGATAACTCTTGGCAATCGAATTCGATGACTGACGGTTCTCACAAAATCACCCTCTTCCAATGAAGGGTTCGACATCGAAAAATCGACCCAATCCATCATGTTGAAAATCCGAAAGTCTTCGTCGGAATGATAAACAACCTTTGCGTGCCCTTGCGCTAAAAGCGCAAATGCCCGTCTAGCGGCAACGATATTAACCGCCTGCCAAAGACGGTTAAGAACGAGAACCGGTTGTGATAGAACCGCCTCCATAGCGACTCAAACGTTTGCCACCTAAACCCATAGTGTCAAGAGCGGACCCCTTGATAACAGATAGTCCACCGTATTCTCATCCAAATCTAATGAATGAAATGCCAATCTGCTATCATCACTTATGCTTCTTAGATAGCGTCTACTAAATGGACCGATCCGCTCCCACGAGTGACCTCACCGATGGGATAAGCTTTGATTCCTGCCTTACGACTATCTTCCAAAATCGATTTTGCGGCAGATTCTTCCACCATGAGCACCATTCCGATTCCCATATTAAAGACTTCGTACAATTCATCCTGGTCAACACCACCTTCTGCGGCAAGAAACTTGAAAACCGGTAATTTCCGCCAGGAATTGATTCGAATATGAGCATCACATTTTGCAGGTAAGACACGAGGTATATTCCCCGTGAATCCACCACCTGTTATATGCACAGCTCCAAAAATAGAGTTCCCAGCTCTTTTCGCACTGGTGGCGCCTCTGTTGAATTTCCTGAAAAGCTTTTGCATCAACGATGCGTAATTAAGATGCGGTTTCAGCAATGCATTGAGTACAGATGTCCGAGATCCGGGCAGTTGAGAGGAAAGCTTAAGACCCTTCTGCTCAAAAACGATCTTCCGAGCCAGAGTATACCCATTGGTATGTAAACCATTTGAGGCTAATCCGATCAATTGATCACCCGATTTAATCGTTTTACCGGAAAGAAGTTTTTTCTTTTCGACAGCGCCCACAATACAGCCAACCAAGTCGTATTCTCCGGGTTGATAAAAATTTCCCATTTGAGCAGTCTCTCCTCCAATTAAGGCGCAATTGGCATCGCGACAGGCAGCACTCATTCCTTTCATTAACTTGTGAAAAACTTCCGGCTCCAACTTTCCCAGTCCAATGTAATCGAGAAAGAAGAGAGGTTCCGCTCCCAACACGGCAATATCATCAATACAATGATTCACAATATCCTGACCCACAATTTCATGTTTCCCGGAATCAAAAGCTAAACGCAGTTTTGTTCCCACGCCATCAACACTACTGACCAAAACCGGATTATCATAACGCGATTTTGAAAGATCGAACAAACCACCGAAACCACCAACTGTTCCCATTACCTCAGGCCGACGAGCCTCACGCAACGAACGTTTCAAACCTCGCTTCAACTGATCTCCAAGATCAATATCGACGCCTGCTTTGGCATACGCCTTTTTCCCTTTTGCTTTTCCCTGTGTTGTTGAACGAGCCATGAGTGATCCTTTTAAAACAAAACTGTACTTGCCTGAAGTGAAAATTTAATAACTACGTGCCGAGGAATTCTCATAATAATTGATAAAAGCACGATTCACGACACTATAGCCTCCTGGAGTTGGGAAATTTCCCGTAAAATACCAATCTCCCGGATAATCAGGTAATGCTTTGTGCAGGTTCTTCACTGTCTGATAAAGAACAACAACTTCACCTTTCCAGTCTACATCCTTAGGCGTCACCAACTCAGCAATTTTAGCTGACACCTCATCTGTGGAAACAGCATCGTACAAACGCTGCACCTCATTGATCATCTCAGAAAAAGGTTTATCTGCCTGAGCCACAGCTGCCTGATAAACGTCTTTTATCAGTCCGGCCTGCCCCTTCTCTTTGAGAAGAGCAATGGTTGCCTCAAAGGCAATAAAGTTACCAATTTGAGACATATCGATCCCATAACAATCTGGATACCGAACTTGAGGGGCTGTCGACGCAATGATGATTTTTTTCGGATTTAAACGAGCCAGAATCTTCAGAATGGATTTACGCAAAGTCGTCCCTCTGACAATCGAGTCATCCACACAAACGAGAGTATCCTCGGGCCCAGCCACTCCATAGGAAATATCGTAAACATGAGAAACCAAGTCATTGCGCCATTTTTCCTGCCCGATAAAAGTCCTCAGCTTAATATCCTTATGAGCCACCTTCTCACTTCTGGGCCAATTTTTTAAAATCAAATCATCGATTAAGTCTTCCGTCAAAGTACCTTCTTTTGAAGCCTGCAGTAAAGCATCTTTTACCTCTTTACGCCTTCGTAAACGAAGGTTTTCCAATAGTCCGTAATAGGCTATTTCCGCAGTATTGGGGATAAAACCAAAAACCGTGTGTTCATAGTCATCATTGATTTCTTTGGCAATTTGCTCAACCAGGCCACCACCAAGATTTTTGCGTTCTTGATAAATGGACGCATCATTTCCTCTGGAAAAATAAATTCGTTCGAAAGAACAGCTTTTTTTTGCCACCGGTTCACGAAATTCCGTATCAATGAGAGTGCCATTCCGTTTCATTATCAAAACATGGCCCGCCGGAACCTCGTGAATCTCATCTAGACTCTTATCAAAAACTGTCATGAGCGGCGCGCGTTCAGAAGCCACCGCAAAAATTTCATCATCTTCGAAGTAAAATCCCGGCCGAATTCCAGCAGGGTCTCTCAACACAAACGAATCGCCATTGCCTACCGCACCAATAAGCGTATAACCTCCATCCCATTTTTGAGAACCATTCCGAATAACTCCGGCCAAATCGAGATCGTCCAGCATATGACGAGCCATCTCTTCGCCACTCATTCCCCGATCTCTTAACTGATGGTACAAACTTTCATGAGCTTCATCCAGATGAAAACCAATCTTCTCCAACAAAGCCTGAGTGTCCGTTTCAAAAATGGGATGCTGTCCTCTGGCAATTAAACTATCGTTTAACTGCGTCGTGTTCGTCATATTAAAATTACCCGCCAACATTAAATTTCGAGTGGGCCAGCTGCTGCGCCGGAAAAAAGGATGGCAAGCGCTCTGCCGATATCCTCCCGAAGTCCCATAACGCAAATGCCCCAGATAAATCTCTGCTCCAAAATCGAAATGTTTTTTAACGGTCGCCGGAAATTCTGGAAAAACAATTCCTTCATCATTCAGTTTTCGATACTTTTTTAAAAGTGAACGGAAAATTTGATCCAGAGGGTTTGTTTTTACATTGCGCTCGCGAAACATATAAGGATCACCAGCCGGCACATCCAACTTAACGGCAGCCACCCCTGCTCCATCCTGTCCCCGATTGTGCTGCTTCTCCATTAAGAGAAACAATTTAAAAAAACCGTGGAGAGGTGTCCCATATTTTTCGAAATAATAATTGAGCGGTTTCTTTAAACGCACCAGCGCAACACCACATTCATGTTTTATCGGATCACTCATATTTCACCTTCATTTTCGTGGTCCATTATGTCAGCAATGACCGTTCCCCATAGGGATCGGATCTCGGAAACTTTCCAAGTCATCAGCGGATTAGTTTTTCCTATAGTAATCGAAAATTCTCCATCCTGAGAAAGGGATGCCAGAGGCATCGCTTCTACACTCGCTTCAGACGCAGCTGCAAAGACTTCATCAATATGCTCCGGTTCCACTGCTAACAAAATACGACCCTGGCTTTCTCCAAAAAGAGCCTCATCTAAACGACCTTCTGAAACCGATGATGGAAGAACTATCTTCGCACCATATGTTTCTTCTTCACCAAAAAGCATTTCCGCCACAGCTACCAATAAACCGCCATCTGAAACATCGTGAGCCGCGACAACTCGCCCAGCGCTTATTTCACCTAAGACAAATTCGTTCTGATGTTTTTCTTTCTCTAAATCAACAACGGGAGCATCCCCTGTCTTTAGATCATGGACCAGTTTCAAATACTGACTTCCCCCCAATTCATTGGGAATCCCTCCCAACAAAATCAAGGTTTCATCGCCACGCCGGCAAGTTTGCCGGGTTATGTGTTCCTCTGATTCAATAATCCCCACAATTGAGACCACAGGTGTGGGATCAATCGCGCCCTCAGGAGTTTCGTTATAGAGGCTCACATTGCCACCCACAATCGGTAGATCAAAGGCACGACAACCTTCTGCCAAACCTTTGATGGACTCAGCCAAGGTATAATAAACGTCCAGTTTGAACGGATTTCCAAAATTGAGATTATCCGTAATGGAAAGAGGACGAGCTCCACTGCAGACGAGATTACGTACACACTCAGCAACCGAAATTAAACCGCCACGATAGGGATTCAAAAAGCAAAAACGTCCATTGCAGTCATTGGAGATAGCCAGAATTTTCTCGGTTCCTTCCAGATTGAGATGCACTACTCCAGCGTCACTGCCGGGTTCAACAGAAGTCCCTGCCATCACCATGTGATCATACTGCTTCCAGACCCATTCTTTGGAGGCAATCGTCGGATGGGCGATCAATTTCCGAAAAGTGCTGTCAAGCGAACTGGCATCCACATCCGGCAATTCACTGGGAGTCCACTCACGCAGTTCCTCTATGCCTTCAGCCTCAATCCCCTCCCGAGTGTACACCGGGCCATCATCAGTAAGCGATAAAGCCGGTATATCGGCCACGACCACACCATGTTGCTTCACCACCATACGATCACCATCAGTTACTTCTCCGACCTTGACCGCATGTAAGTCCCACTTCTCAAAGACCTCCTCAATTTCCGATTCCCTGCCTTTGGGAATGATAACCAACATACGCTCTTGGCTTTCCGATAACATAATCTCGTAGGAGTTCATCCCTGACTCCCGTTGGGGCACTAGATCAAGTTCGATTTCGATCCCGGCATTACCTCGACTAGCTGTCTCACAAGTGGAACAAGTTAAGCCAGCTGCGCCCATATCCTGAATTCCCACAACCAAACCTGGAACAGCCATCATTTCCAGGCAAGCTTCGAGCAAAAGCTTTTCCATAAACGGATCACCCTTTTGCACCGGAGATTTATCCGCCTGACTTTCTTCTGTTAGCTCCTTTGAGGCAAAGCTGGCTCCACCTAAACCATCGCGTCCAGTCGCCGCACCAACATAGTAAACAGGATTTCCGACTCCTGAAGCGGCCCCACGCTTGATATCATCGTGTTTTAAAACACCCAAACAAAGGGCATTGACCAGAGGATTCCCCTCATAGCATTCATCAAAGTAAATATCCCCTCCCAGATTCGGTATCCCCATGCAATTTCCGTAATGGGAAATCCCCGAAACAACACCGCGAAAGAGGCGTTTCACTTCCTTCGAATTCAATTCTCCAAAGCGGAGAGAATTGGTTAAAAGAACCGGTCGCGCTCCCATCGTGAAAATATCACGAATGATTCCACCCACCCCGGTCGCTGCGCCTTCAAAAGGTTCCACTGCACTGGGATGGTTATGCGATTCTATTTTGAAAGCAATCGCCCATCCATCACCAATATCGATAACGCCCGCATTCTCTTCACCTGCCTTGACCAACACCTTTCCGACATCCGCATTCTTATCCGCCTTCTCCACAGGAAATAACTTCAGCAAAGGACGAGAATTTTTATACGAACAATGCTCGGACCACATTACACTGAAAATGCCGAGTTCTGTTAGTGTCGGTTCACGATCGAGAATTTTTTTTATCTTCTCATACTCCTCCGGCAACAAACCGTGCGTCGAGACAAGTTCCGAAGTTATCGAAGTATTTAAGAGAGAATCAGGATTAGGCGGAAGTGGTGCTGTGGCCATGCAGGGAGTTTATTATGCTGAGTGTCTTAAATCGGTACAGTTACTGTTTCTTTTGTCGCTAAAACCGCTTTCATTACCGGAAGGCCATCCATACTTGGATGAAAGCGTTCGAACGCACGATCCGGATGAGGCATCATCCCGAAAATATTCCCCCGCTCGTTGCGAATTCCCGCAATGTTATTTACGGATCCGTTCGGATTGGCCTCTTCTGTCAGATTCCCCTGCTCATCACAATAGCGAAGCAGGATCTGTTCGTTTCGCTCTAATCGATCGAGACCTTCGTCATCAATACGATAATTTCCCTCTCCATGCCCAATCGGCAAACGAATGATCTGCCCTATCTTATTTCTATTAAAAGTATCTGTGGAATCCTGAATTAACAAATGAGGCGTCATACAACGATATTCCAAACAGTTATTGCGAATCAACGCACCGGGAAGCAGGCCTGCTTCGCAAAGAATCTGAAAGCCATTACAAATCCCCAGGATCAATCCACCTCGATCCGCATATTCACCCACCGCCTTCATGATCGGAGAAAAACGAGCAATAGCTCCACAGCGCAGATAATCACCATATGAAAATCCTCCAGGAATCACCACAAGATCAACCTCTCCCAATTGCTCGTCTTTGTGCCAGATCATCTCCGTCGGAACACCTATGCCACGTGCAAAAGAATGATAGACATCCTGATCACAGTTCGAACCTGGAAATTGGATAACAGCAACTTTCATAAAAATCAGTCGTTATGTTTTACAGGGAGATGAAGCCAATGCTTCCAAAGCTGAGAGTCGGAAAAAATAGGCAGCTGTCTCATTCAGCTAATTCCCACCGGTAATCCTCGATCACCGGATTGCTAAGGAGTTCGTGACAAAACTTATCCATCGATGCAGAAAAGTCCGGCCCCGTCTCTCCATCGACTTCGATTTCAATCGTCTTACCGATCCTTACATCTTTCAGGTTTTTGAACCCGAGACTGGTCAATGCATGACCAACGGCAGCCCCTTGTGGATCGAGAACGTTCTTTTTTGGCGTAACGAATACAATTACTTTCACGATGGCTTAAAAGAATTTATCACGTTGTAAATCCCGTGAGGGTCAAGTGAAATTCCCATCATTTTTCATCGAAATAAAATAAAACAGCCAAGTCCTTCCTGAAGAATCTAGCCAAACTACAGATTCTTTTCTGAGGCACCCTGATTATTTCTGGGGTGAAACTTAGCATGTTGATCCAAAAGTCGTTCAGACTCTACCGCCGTATATATCTGTGTTGTCGAAATATCAGAATGACCAAGCATCTCCTGGATAGCTCTTAAGTCGGCCCCTCCACTCAAAAGATGAGTCGCAAAAGAATGCCGCAGTAAATGTGGTTTAACCGGTTTTGCGATTCCGGCTAACTTTGCATACTTTTTGACAAGAACCCAAATCATCTTCCGAGAGATCGCCGTTCCTCTCTCACTCAAGAACAATTCGCTACCAGTCTTTGCCTTCACAAAATATGGCCGTCCTGAAGTCAAATACGTATCGACAGCATCGATTGCTTTCGTCCCCATGGGTGTTACCCTTTCTTTGGAACCTTTGCCAAAAACTCTTAACCATCCAGATTCTAGATCAATCTGTTGAAGCGTAAGCGATGACAGTTCAGAGACTCTCAACCCGCTTGAATAGAAGAGTTCCAAAATAGCTCGGTCTCTTATGCCATAGGCATTGACCGGTTGGGGTGCCGCCAATAAATGCTCCACCTCCTTTACCGTCAAAGTGCCAGGTAATCTGCGAACCAGTTTGGGGCCCGTCATCAATTCGGTGGGATCATCAGGCCGTTTTTTTTCTCTGATCAAAAATCGAAAAAACATCCGCAAAGAAGACAATTTTCGAGCCAGACTGCTCACGGTATAGTCATCGCCACTCAGTGTATAAATCCAATCTGTCAAATCAGCGGACGATACCTCGGTCCATGAAGAAACCTTTTTCTTGCGAAATAAAAAAAGAGCACAGGCATGCAAATCGCTCTGATAACCTAAAACTGTGTTCTCAGATAAGCCTTTTTCAAGATCGATAAAAGCGGTAAATTCATCGATAGCTTCTCCTAACTGCGATGGTGGTGCTTTCACGAAAGCACCTCAATTTCCCAGAAAGTTTTGGAAAAAATAAGAGCGCTGCCCCAAAACGCAGAAATACGGACACGTTGTGATAACGTCGTCTTTTCGACAACCTTGAAACTTCTGGCCGTCTTAACGACGGCGCGGGCCAAAGCTACGGATCGGAGCATTACGCCCAACATTCGCATTTTTCAAGCGGTAGGTGATGCGAGCCTTATCCAGATCGTAAGGACTCATTTCCATTTTCACCATGTCTCCTGTTGTTATCTTGATGAAATGCTTACGAAGCTTACCGGATATATGAGCTAAAACAGTGTGGCCATTTTCAAGCTCTACCCGAAACATAGTACCCGGTAATACGGTAACTATCTTACCTTCAACTTCGATCGTATTGTCATCAGCCATATAATAATTCTAAAATATAAATAAACCAAGAATAACCCTGGGGAGCCCTATTTTCAAGAGGACGAAAGAGATGTCTCACTTATTTCCACATAGGTAGTCAAGGCTTAATCAAACGACAACTAGAGCATTTTGCCTGCTTCTTGTCGCACAGATTACTTTGGATTTGTATCGTACTTACCTGCCGACAAGCCCACCACATGCGATACGGTCTTGCGCTACCTTGTTTTCTGCTCTCACCTGTGCATCAACGCTCTAACTCTCTATGCCAGGCACGCGGTCAACAAAACTTCAATCCATCGAATGCCCTTTTCAAAAAAAGTTTCCATCCCAACTGCGAAAGGATGATCTTTTTTTTATGTCATTTGCCTATAACCAAGCAATTGAAGCATGGAAACTCGATGAAGTTCCTGTAGGGGCAGTCATCTCTGTCGGTGAAGAAATCATAGCATCCGCCCATAATAGCGTCGAATCCAACAACGATCCTACGGCTCATGCCGAAATGATCGCTATCACTCAAGCGGCCAGAGCTGTAAACAATTGGAGACTTTCTGATGCGACCCTCTATGTCACAAAAGAACCCTGCCCCATGTGTTCCGGAGCGCTCATTATGTCTCGATTGAAACGTGTCGTCTACGCGGTAAGTGATCCCAAAATGGGATGTAGTGGAGGCGCGACTAATTTAAACGAACTCCCTCAGAGCAACCATCGAGTTGATATAGCAACCGGCGTCATGGAGGACGAATGCCGGCAGCTGCTTCAAGCTTTCTTTCAAAAGAAACGAGAAAAAGAACTTAGCTAAACACACGCATAGATACTTCTGCCAATCTTACTTATTATTTTTCTCTCTTATATAAGTTCTCTCAGAGTTGACGCAATGAGCCTTCTCCTCAATCTTTCTCCCCTCAGTTAATCGTTTAATCACAAATCTTTAAAAATTATGGCTTACGAATTACCTTCTCTTGGTTACGCTTATGATGCATTGGAGCCACACTTCGATGCCCGAACCATGGAGATCCACCACTCCAAACATCACCAGACTTACATCACAAATGTAAATAATGCACTGGAAGGAAACGATGCACTTGCTTCTAAATCAGTCGAAGATCTTATTTCGAATCTGGATGCAGTTCCTGAAGACATTCGCGGCGCCGTTCGCAATAATGGAGGAGGTCATGCCAATCACTCTTTTTTCTGGAATGTCATAGGACCGAATGCGGGAGGCGCTCCAACAGGATCTCTTGCCGCAGCTATCGATTCAGCTTGCGGAAGTTTTGATGCCTTTAAGGAAGCCTTTGCCAAGGCTGGTGCTACCCGCTTTGGCAGTGGCTGGGCCTGGCTCAGTTTAAAAGAAGGAAACCTTGTCGTTCACTCGACTCCTAACCAGGACTCTCCCCTCATGGAAGGCGCTACGCCTATTATCGGACTCGATGTCTGGGAACACGCTTACTACCTCAACTACCAGAATCGTCGTCCTGATTACATCAGTGCTTTCTGGAATGTTGTCAACTGGGAACAAGGGGAGAAGAACTATCAGGCTGCTCTCTAAGAAACTGTCTGTTTTAAATCACCTTTATGCAAAAGCCGCTTCTATTTAGGAAGCGGCTTTTTTTATCATAAAAGATGAGAAAAAGTTTTAACGTTTCAAAAAATCCGCTTGAGACACTTTACCTAAGCTCGGAGGACTTAGCAAAGTGGTTTTTCCGGTTTCTGTATCCAAAAGAAAGATTCGTGAACTTCCTTGGGTTCTTGAAGTATAAATCAAATGCCTCCCATCGTTTGTCCAGGATGACTCGATTCCATCTGATCGGCCCTGCGTAACAACTCGACTCTTTCGTTCAGAAAAACTGTAAACGGCAATTTGAAAACCTTTGCCCGAAGCCACTGTAAAAGAAATTAAATCTGGATTCGTTTGGTTCCAGTCAGGCTCAGCGCAATAACCGCTAATATCGGTCGGAATGCGACGCATGGCCCCTCCTCGAGTAGATAACAAGTACAGCTTGGGTTTACCCCCCAGGTTGGAAGTGAGAACCAATTGATCACCGCGCGGAGACCACGATGGAGTTGCTTCAATACTGGAAGAACGGGTTAATCGCCTTATCTGCCGCTTTCCAGTCGAATTCGCGATATAGACTTCCGGATTTCCCTCACCCGTCAAAATCATTGAGACCTGAAGTCCATTTGGACTGTAGGAAGCGCTACTATTTGTACCCTTGACACTGACAAACCGTTCTCTTCGACGTAAATTGGTATCAATTTCATGAATATCGGGAAACCCGTTTTCAAAATAACCAGTGTAAATAATCTTACTTCCATCGGGTGACCAACGAGGCATGACCGACTCTGAATGGTCATTGGTTTGTTGCAAAACCGAACCGAAAAAGAAATCCGAAGTATACACCTCTTTTGAACCAGTTCTTTCACTAATAAATGTTAATTGCCCTGAAAAGAAACCTGGGGAACCACTGGTTTTTTCCACCGCACGGTCACATGCTTTGAAAACTGCATTGCGAACCGAAGATCCCACAACCGTTTCGGAGTACATTCGTTTAGCCGGTCTGCCCGATTCAATATCTATCCTTACAGCCGTTGGCGCAACGACTGACAATTTAAAAACAAATGAGGCAGATCCCGCACTGCGTTCAACGCGATATCGTCCATGAGCAGAGAATGCCATCTCTGCCTGCCTCTTGATTCCAGCCATATCCGAGCTTATGGTGATCGGAATGACCTTCACGTCTGACCGAACCGTAATCTCTCCAAGATCACGGACTTGAGCTGCCAGATGGCCATTTGAAACAGCAAACAGAACCGATAAAAAAACAAAGAAGACAAATCTATACATGACGAAACATTTAATCTTTAGACGAAACTCTCTATGCAATTGTATTTACACTTGCGACGGTCTGATCAACTTAAAACACGATTTAAAAAGAGTGAGCTCTTTTTTTCGACCAATAGCACTATTTTAAGCCATAAATAACTGTGAGTATCGAATCTATCCAAACCGCTTTAAAAAAAGTCAATTATCCAGGATTTAGCCGAGATATCGTTTCGTTTGGTCTGGTAAGATCTGTTGATTTTGTTGACGGCCGAGCTTTCGTAAAGCTCGCCATCACCACTTCGGATCCTAGCATCCCCAACACTCTGAAATCGAACGTTGAAGCTGCTCTAGCAAAACTTCCCAGTGTAAAAGACTCTGTTGTCGAAATCGCTGTATCAGCAGCCAAGACCCCGGACACAAAAGCAGATGGTAAACCAGCAGGCCTGCCCGGTGTTCGCTACACTATTGCAGTCGCCAGCGGTAAAGGGGGCGTTGGAAAATCCACCCTAGCGGTCAACCTCGCCTGTGCCCTGGCACAAATCTTAAGCATTGAAGAACCTCAAAAACATGTAGGTCTGATGGACTGCGATATCTATGGTCCATCCATTCCCTTAATGATCGGGCTCGAAGGTCGCCCAGAAATCGAAGGAAACAATCTGATACCAATGGAGAAATCTGGCATCAAAGTTATGTCTATGGGGTTCCTGGTTGATGACGATACACCTGTCGTTTGGAGAGGGCCAATGATCATGAAAACGATCCAGCAATTCGTGCAAAATGTCAAATGGGGTGAACTTGAGGTAATGGTCATCGACCTTCCTCCCGGAACGGGAGATGCTCAACTCTCGCTGGTTCAAACAATCCCAATCAGCGGATCTGTATTAGTTACTACGCCACAAATCGCAGCGACTCAAATCGCCCGAAAGGGAGGTCTTATGCTCACCAAGGTTAACGTCCCAATCCTTGGTGTTGCCGAAAACATGAGCTACCTTGAAAATACCGAAACCGGCGAGCGCACCCATATCTTCGGAGAAGGTGGAGGTCAAAAGACCGCAGAAGCACTGGACACTGAGTTCATCGGCCAGATACCACTTTACCCAGAAATCAGAGAAGGTGGCGATACTGGTAACCCTGTCGTCATTTCCCATCCGACAAGCTCAGGAGCTAAAGTCTTCAGAACTATTGCCGGAAGGCTTTTAGAGAAACTGAGGTCTTCCTAACCTTAGGTTGACACAACATAAGTATTCTGCTAGCTTTCTCCTATTAATTTATACTTATTGCGCATCTCTCATGATGGATATATTTAAGAGCATTCTTCTCCAGTACAACGGTATTTTTCGTAACAACTGCGTTTGCTTTTCTTTTGTTCATTCTCATAAGCAGTATAGACTGCTTTTTCTTTTGTAGATGTTAAATCAACTCAGCGTGTCCGTAAAAAGACACGCTTTTTCATGTCTAGATTAAGAAACAATTTTTTGATTCATCCACCAATCCAATCATTCACCTCCCCATGGAATTGACCAACGAAGAAGATAAAAATCAGCACGATTTCGTAAAGCAATCCAGTCTCTACCAGGAATTTCTGGCGGAAAGAGAAGAGATTCTCAAACACAAGTGGATAGAATCAGAACGGTTGGGATACGATATTGGATTTGAGAAGGCCCTTCTCGATTGGATACGTAAACATAGAGAAAGCTGGCGCAGTAGCCGAAGAGGAGCAACTTCGTAAAGACACAAAAAACAGCAATGGAATAGCCATTGCTGTTTCAGTTTTAAAGTATTTTGGAGCGCAGAAAAAATCTTTAACTGGCCACGAAATAATTCTTCTAGAAACCCTTAAAGTGTACAGGATCGTCAGCTTGCCTAAAGCGTGTCTTATAGGTCTTCTTGCTTGCAGCAAGTTTGAGGAAAACATCTAGAGGTACCACTTCGACCGGCCCTTCCAGATTACCTACGACTTCGACCAGACTGTTCACATCATTTGACTCGCGAACGTGGACTAGCAAAAAATAGGGACGCTTACTATTGAGGACTATCAACTCATTCAAATCAGCCGTCACCTCTTCTCTCGGGCGTCTCGGATCGATATAATAATCATAAGAAATCATCGGACGTGAATCACGAAGATCGTGCGTGCGCGCTGGGCCATAACCATTGATAAACCCAATGACATTTGGAAAGGCCTCGTAATAGGCATCGACTGTTTCTTTGAAAAGATCAGCATTACCCACATTCCCATCAGCCGCGGAATTATCCATAATCTCCATCACATGTTCGTCGAGAACCGCCATTAATTCTCGAGCTTCTCTCATTAACACAGGAAATCGATCCGCCGGAATATTATTCGGATACATATATCCGGGGCCAGACAAACCGCCAATAAAGTAATCATTTGGCGTCGCGGACTCGTGGAAGTACTCCAGAGCAGCCGGAGAGAAATCCGTCCAGTTCATTGTAACCTGCCAAGCAAAAGGCAATTTGCCACGCCCTGGTTTCGTCCAAACACCAATACCGATACTGTCAGACTGCACAAAAGATATATAGACCTTTTCCTGAGCGCCCAGTTTCGCATCGAGAGCAACGCTATGGTTGTTAGTAAATTTAAAGCCGGGCGTAAATTCAAACTGACAATTATAGCTCAGATTAGGAAGGTTGTGTAGGCCCTCCATCTTAAGTCCATACATTGATAGAAGCATGGTGGACTGCTCTTCGGTGTCTTTCGTATAGGGATGCCAACCAAAAACAAATGCCCCAGTGTTGAGGTCGCCTAAAAGTCGGCGATTGAGAACAAGCTCATCGGCCTCTTCAGGATCTGCGGATAAGTCATGAAAGAACATGCGTTCCCGCACACCCCAATCCGCCATAGCTGGCATCATCGTACGACCACGCTCTCCTCCCATCAGCATAATCTTGTCACGATTGCATCGTGCCCAATAACGATCAATCGCATCCTCATAGATTTCCGCATCCGATTGGCCTGTATAGCGGCCACGCAAATCATCGATTTCCTTAAGACCATGCTTTTTCGCTAGAGGAATCAATTCTTCGCTAACGACAACTGCATCTTCCAGACCAGAGATAGTAAAAGCGACATTCAGAGACGTCCCAACTGTCTTATCCCAAACAACGTAACCCTTAGTTGCTGACTTAAACTGATCCAAAGCCGCATCTGCTGTCGAAATTTCGGTAAAGGAAATTCCATGCTTGCGTTTGTAGAAATCATAAAGCGGCTCGGTAATCTCCCACTGAAAATCGGGCGGGTGAATAATATAGAGTTGAGCTTCGTTGCGATTAGCAAGCCCTTGGAGACTGATGAGCATCGCCTTCTCAGGCAAACCACTGGCCACTTGCCAATCGAGGTCAAAGCGCATGACCCAGGCTTGTTTGGCAGGAGAGGCTCCCACTGAAGAGATAAGTGTTCCGACTGAAACAAGCCAGAATACAAAAAGATAAAACAGGCGGATCATGGTCATTTAGGGTCGAGTGGTATCGTCAGAAGGAAGCTTGCGGAAAATATAAACCAGTGGGCGATTTCGAGTAGAATGTAACTCAATTAAAGTGAGGGTTTCACCTCCTTCTCCCACTCTGTACTCACTGTAAAGCCGAATTTTTGCGTCACCCTGAGAAACTTCAACAGGTATAACAGCTTCCACACGCAATGTACGTTTCTTATCGAGCCAACTAGCTTGGACAGGCGTTACACTCTCTTTCGGTGCATAAACAGCCATATGGCGTTGGTCCACCCGGAAGTAATTCGAGAGTTTGACTGGCTTAGCCGTATCGACAACATTGGTTTCAAACACTCGAGTGGAACGCCAGCGCATATCATGCCCGATAGCAACCTTAGTCCCTTTAACCTCGATGGAGAGATCCATCGCCGTCCAACCATCAAGAGCAGAACTCCGCTCTCTATCGAGACGCCAACGACCATTGAAGTCGGAATCAGATGCAAGAGCCACCAACGGCAAAAAGAAAACACCTAGCAAAAGTTTCAAAAATAGTACCTTCATCAATTCATAATAACCTACAAGTTATCCTAACAGGTAATCAAACCTATTTAGAATCTCCAAAGTTTTTTATTTAACTTCCCGATGCACCGTGTGTCGGCGAAGATGTTTATTGTATTTCTTCTTTTCAACCCTTTCCGGCTGCAATTTTTTATTGCGAGTCGTCATATAACGAGAAACAGGTTTACCCTCTTTCTTGGCTTCGGTGCACTCTAGTATAGCTATTTCACGTGGCATGGTTCTAAAAAATGAAACCCCAAAGGATCATTTCCTCGAACAAACGCAACTTTAAAATAATCACGAGAAAATACTCTCTTATCTCTTTTGAACACCTAAATACCTTTAGGATGAACGAGCAAAGTCTTTTTCAATCAAAGCCAAGAGAACACCTCTTCGAAAGACCGTAACCTGTCCATTACTGGAAGAGACCACGATAGAAATACAATCGGTTGCCAAAGAAATCGCAGCGGCAGCAGCATGACGCGCGCCCAATCCTCCAGGAAGTGAATGGGCATAATCGGGAGCATGAATCAAACTTCCAGATGAAACCAACAAGCCATCGCCTCTTATAATGAATGCTCCATCAATGGATGAAAATTCTTTAATCGTTTCATCCATAAAAGGGTTTAAAATGTTTCGATCCTCTTCTTTATATCCAAAAAATGGATTTAGGACCAATGGTTTTGTCATCTTCTCTACCTTGGCTGTATCTCCGAGAACAAACATTGAACCGACAGGCCGGCCTTCCCTACCCTCAACAGCTAATTCAGTCGCTACCGCAATGACTCTTTCCAACACTTCCGGCTTCACATCCGGCGGTAAAAAATTGGATTCATCTCCCAGCAACGTCTTAAATTCACGTTGGACGTCCACCAACATCACCGTGTCAAACTGATCGCTTCCGGGAATACCTCCAATGCAGCAAATTCGTTCGTTGACCTGAATAATCCCACGAGTCATCCCAATCAAAACAGCACTTCGCAATTGAGCCATTCGGCTTTTGGAAAACGATCTTACCTGAATAACAGAAGAAAAGGCATCGTGATCAAAATCACCGTCTCCAAGATTTCGTATGACCAATATTGTTTTAAATTTGGGAAACCAATCTTTGATCCCCGCGGCGCTGTTCAAGGTATCTCCAAAGATAGCGATGCTGGAACAATTACTGCCAACGGCAATTTTCTCCGCTTCCTTAAACATCAAGCGGTTCACCTTATTCTGTCGGAACTGAGCCGGTTTTGGGTGCAACCCACCAAAAGCAGAAGATAAACGTTCAAAAAAAGCAGTTAAATCAGGCGCCTCAACCAAACTATCCACAAATTCTTGCTCCTTCACCAAACGTGCTACGGAAGCTAAAACTTGCAAATAACCTCTGGCAGACTCAC
>JANQKU010000028.1 GCA_028280955.1 Opitutaceae bacterium | reverse complement strand
AAGATCAACTCATTGCAGGTCAAAATTAAAAGAGATTTAGTTGCGAACCATCATCGGCTGTCACCGAGATTTTATTCCTCCGACGAGTTACCGGTGCTGGGGTCGAAATACTAACATTTCCTTCTTCTGACTCGAGATTGTGAAGAATCACTTTGGCGCGATCAATCACACCGGCTGGCAATCCGGCCAATCGAGCCACTTGAATACCATAGCTTCGATCGGCTGCTCCTGGAACAATACGTCGAACAAAAACAATCTCATCATTCCATTCTTTCACCGAGACAGAAAAATTTTTCAAGCGAGTGAGAAATTTTTCCAATTGAGTGAGTTCCTGGTAGTGAGTGGCGAAAAGGGTACGAGGTCCACGCTCAGCATCGCGATGAAGATGTTCGACAACAGCCCATGCGATACTGAGCCCATCATAGGTGCTGGTTCCCCGACCGATTTCATCGAGTATGATGAGACTGCGATCCGTCGTATTGTTAAGAATATTGGCCGTCTCATTCATTTCGACCATGAAGGTCGAATTTCCTCGGGCGAGTTCATCATTGGCCCCAACCCGTGAAAAAATACGATCCACAATCCCAATAGCGCATTTGCTGGCTGGAACCCACGAACCGACTTGGGCCATCAACGTTATCAGAGCCACTTGACGAATATAAGTCGATTTTCCCGCCATGTTCGGGCCGGTGATAATAAGAAGCTGATTTTCAGTTGAATTGAGAGCAGCATCATTCGGAACAAAGGAAAAGCTACCGGCCAATCCGAGATCTTCTTTTTTCATCATTTGCTCAACCACCGGATGACGGCCTTCGCTTATAGTGATCTGATCGCTATGATCCAGCTCAGGGCAACAGTAATCCCACTCTCGAGCAAGAGTGGCCCAGCCAATGAAGAGATCGAGCTCGGCCAATGCGATACTCGTTCTTTGTAACTCTCGTGCATGCGCCAAAACAGCATCCACCAATTCTCCAAAAAGCTCGATTTCACGCGCTTTGGATTTTTCTTCCGCATGAAAGATCTCTTTTTCCTTTTGCTTCAAATCCTCAGTTACAAACCGCTCACAATTCACCATGGTTTGTTTCCGCATATAATTCTCCGGGACCAAATTGAGATTACTCTTTGTTACCTCGATAAAATAGCCGAAAGCGTTGTTAAATTTTACTTTGAGGTTTTTAATTCCGGATCGTTCTCTTTCACTGTTTTCCAGATCCGAAAGCCAGGTGCGGTTATCACTCGTCAAACTAAGCAAATGATCAAGGTCTTCATCAAAACCGGGCCGAATGTAACCACCATCCTGTAGTTGCCCGGGAAGCTCGTCTTGGAGCGCTCGATTAAGTAGATTTGTCAGCTCTTCAAATTCATTGATACGTTCACATATACTCAAGACCGATTCTCCTGCAATCTCTGTCAGTATCGCTCGGATACCGGGAAGTTCTTTAATGGTATCGCGGATTCCGCCTAATTCACGGGGATTGCGGAGACGATTCTGTAATCGACCCAGAATTCGACTAATATCCCTTACGGATCCTAACCGTTCTTTAATACGATTGGCCGCACCTGATTCTTCAATAAAGGCACCTACTGATTTTTGACGTCTCTGCAGTTCAATAATATCGAGAGTAGGAGAGATAAGATACTCTTCCAAGAGGCGCGCACCGGCAGCCGTAGAAGTCGCATCCATAGCCTGCATCAAACTTCCCTCACGACTGCCACGAGAAGACTCAAAAATCTCTAGATTCCGTAAAGTGGAAGGATCCACTAACAGCGTATCCACGCTACGGTATTCGCGGATAATACCTAAATTCTCCGGTTTGGCACAAAGATTTTCAGTCGCGTAGTGTAATAATGCACCGGCTGGCCCTAGAGCCAGATGAGTGGTCTTAATCCCAAATCCTTCAAGATTCAGCACACCAAGTGTCTCCATTACCATCTTAGCTCCATCGGCGACTTCAAAATGAAAGGAGGGAAGTTCTGAAACAGTCCTGCCAGAAGTTATATGGACAAGTTGATCATAAATGGGGCTTTCATGGATATTAGCCTTCCAGGTGGAAACACTGTCTTCAACCACCACAATCTCAGATGGATCGAGTGCAGTGAGAACGGGTAGTAAATTTTCCGGATTTTTATCGGAAGCGATTTGAAAATTACCAGTCGTCAAATCAATCCAGGCAAGGTGTAAGCCACTTTTATTGAGCAAAAAACTTGCCAGAAAGTGATTCTTTTCAGCTGTTATCTGATTATCCGCAATCGTTGTCCCGGCACTGAGAATTCGAGTAAGAGAACGTTTGACCAGTTTGCCAGGCACCGGTGTTTCCAACTGATCGCAGATGGCCACTTTTTTTCCTGCTGCCAGCAGCTTACCGACATAGCTGTCAGCCGCGTGGAAGGGCATTCCTGCCATAGGATAATCATGACGTTGCGTAAGGGTAATGCCAAGAATCCGAGAACCCTCAATCGCATCTTCATGAAACATTTCATAGAAGTCTCCCAGTCGAAAGAGCAGGAGAGTATCGGAAGGAAGATCTTTTCGGATCTCCATATACTGCTCCATCATCGGAGTGAGTTTCTTAGTCTTGGCCATAGGTTCTCAATCGAAGGTCTTATTGCGTGTCATAAAGAAGCACAAAGTGACATAAAAAAATTATCATGTTAAGGCTTTCCCCCTGAAGGCAAAGTTCAAGTGAGTATTCGGATGTTTTTTCAAACGATTACCTCTGATTTGTCCACGGATTTTTCAGATAGCCTCTTGGAAATGAGGTGTTAAGTTCTCTTTTCATGCACCTTCATTATCGTGACTTGGGTGGAGACGGAAACCCGCCCCTTATCATTTTACATGGATTTCTTGGTTCATCACGCAATTGGCAAACTGTGGGAGAAGATCTATCGCAATGGTTCCATGTCTATGCCTTGGACTTACGTAATCATGGGCAATCACCTTGGGGAGATAAACAGAGTTATGAGGTAATGGCGGAAGATGTGCTCAAGTGGATGACAGAAAACGAACTGCCGTCTGCACATTTTGTCGGTCATAGCATGGGAGGAAAGCTGGCAATGCAACTGGCCTGCCATCACCCTTATTATCTCCGGAGTTTAGTCGTCGTTGATATCGCTCCCAAGACATACCCATCTGCACATACTGTTGATTTTGCTGCGATGCGTAGCGTAAACCTCGAAACGATTTCCTCACGAAGCGCCGCCGAGAAACAAATGGCTGAAAAAATCGAGGACTGGGCGCTGAGACAATTCCTCTTAACCAATCTTTCCAGAGGTGAAAATGGAAAGTTCAACTGGACGGTGAATCTTTCAGTCCTCGAAAAATACTCCAGCATCCTGGAGCAATCTCCGTTAAATTCATCGGATCGTTATCAAGGGAGGGTGCTTTTGCTGATCGGCGGGCAATCCTCTTATTTTGCCAAAGGAGATGAAGCAATCGTTCTAAAACATTTTCCTTCCGCTAAAATCGATATCATCAAAGAAAGTGGGCATAACCCTCATTTTGATACGAGAAAAGAATTTATCACAAAAGTTCGTGAGTTTCTTCTATCTGAATAGTTTTCGACAAGATTTGCAGGATTTTCCAATCTGCAAGGTTACGATGATTTCTTAAGTCCTGCCCAGATGCGCAGAGAATCGAGAAGGAAAATTTCAAGAGCGCTATTCACATTAAAATTATAGCGGAGTAATCGAGCAGAATGTTCGAGACTGGCAATACTGTTAACGAGCTGTTGGCGTGGTTCCACACCCGTCTCTTCATAGAGAATACGGGCAAAATTTCTCGTAGTCATTTCTATTTCAGAAAAAAACTGCTGACGAACAGAGACAGCCACACCGGCTTCTAAAGCAGCAATTTCATCATGGGAAAAAGGAGTATTTTGCGCCTCTTGTTTTTGTTTCAAGGTTTCTGCGCTTATTTCCTCCAATAGAATAGAGAATTTAGAGATCAGGCCATAGAGCGCCATAACCTGACGACAAATAAGACTTTTGTCTGATAAACCGTCAACAGTCTGCCCAAGCCATTCTCTATAATCCTTTTGCCATTGGATAGCTTTTTCCTCTTCCAAAACATGCGGACCTGCTGGTATGCGAAAATGTAGACAGCGGCTGCGTATGGTTGAAAGGAGGGCATAAGGTCGAGTTGTCAGAAGGAGGATCGTCGTATTGGGAGGAGGTTCTTCCAATGTTTTCAAAAAGATATTGGCCGCTGATGCATTCATCCTGTCTGCCTCATAAATCACTGCTATTTTATGATCGCCAGCTTGAGGTGAATGCTGAATCTTTCGGATTAACTCCCGGGTATCTTCTGCCAGAATCTGTCGCATTTTTTTGGCCGGACGTAGCACAAAAAAATCCGGATGAGATAAAGTCGCTATCGATTCGTCTGTTTGAAGCAATCGAGTGCTTAAATGGGTAACAAGTTCTTCAAGGGCTGAAAAATTTTGCCCATAAAGCAAAAGGCTATGAGCCAGTCGTCCTTTTTCAATGGCACGGTCCAGAATCTGTATTGGAAGACTGGTGGCGGAACTCATCAATGCTGGTGTGAGGTCTGGAAAGAAAAGGAGAGGCGATTATCAGGAAGGGACATTGAGCATCTCTTTCTTAAGATGATTTTTAACTTTCTTCCATATTTTCTTGTCCAGCTCCTCGATCGGTTCTGTTCCATCAAAGACATGAAACCTTTCGGGAAGAGAATTTGCCAGGATGAGATAACCTTCCCGAACGAGGCGATAGAAATCGATATTCTCTTTTTCTATCCGGTCCGGAAGGTCTGAAGCTCTGCGTTTAACTCGGGCAACACTCACTTCTGCTGGTACATCCAAAACAATCGTAAGGGAAGGAATGACATTACCAACAGCAAATTCATTAATCTGATTAACGGGGTCCATTGCGATACTACGGGCGGCGCCTTGATAAACCGTTGTCGAATCAAGAAACCGATCACATAGGACGATTTTACCTTCCTCCAAAGCGGGTAAAATACGTTCACGGACCAACTGCGCCCGACCAGCGGCAAAGAGAAGGAGCTCCGTTTCCGGTGTCATGGCAGAGTTACTGTTGCTGTGCAGGATAAGATGCCGGATCTCTTCGCCAATTTCAGTTCCTCCCGGTTCACGAGTCACAATAACTTGATGACCTTCTTTCTCCAGATGCGTGACCAGTTTATCTATCTGGGTCGATTTACCGCTTCCTTCAGAACCTTCAAAAGAGATTAAAATGCCTGCCAATTTTGAACTCATGCTTGCTTCGAGTTAATTCCAGTTTCGAATAAATTCTTCGATATCGCTTAAGCTTGGACTCTTTGCCGTTCGCACATAAAAACCGGAAAAAGAGACACCCAAAGTTAAACAACCCAAGGGTGAAAGTCCCAATAGTTGACCCGTAGAAAACCCGGCATTGAAGTGATCTCCCGCGCCAGTTGTAATGAGAGGTTGTTCGACATAAGGCCCAGGTATCCACCAACTGTCTTCCCGGGTAGCACAGGCGGCAGATTCCTTTGGATGAACAATCACAGTGCCTATTGAGAGTTTTTGTCGAATAAGTGAAGCCAGAGCTTTCAACCCGTTTTCATCCACTGCTTGCTTCGGAATACCGAGAGCTTCCCCGACTTGCTGTGCTTCCTTCAGGTTCAACCCAAGGGTAACCGTTCCATACGGTTGAAAGCGACTCATCGTCTCCAAAGCGGTGACAAGATCGCCTTGTGAACGTTTTTCCGGATCGCAGAGATCAAAAAAATAAATTCGGTGTTCATGCGGAGGTAAAATGGGAAGGACCTTATCCAAAAGAGAGATAAAAACCGAGGTCATATTGGGGACCATGGTCCAGTTGATAAGAGAAATAAGATCCATTCTTGAAAGAAGGTCGAGGAAAGCGCCTTCACCCATCGTCTTAATCACTTGATCAAAGGTGACCTGGTCCAGACTGGCCATTGTCCCCAGCATTATTTTGCCATCTTCGAACTCCACAGCAGTAGTATGGGCTGCATCACAGATAGAAATCGCATCTGTTTTTTCTGCAAAATCTTTAAAAAGGGGATGAATATCAGGTTTGCCTAAGGCACCGATATAGCGGGTCTTTATCCCAGCTTTATAGAGAGCGTTGGCCATAATAGGGCCATTTCCTCCAAGCTTTTCCAACTTGGGCGCCAATTCAATATTGGTACTCTTTCCAGCCGCACCGAGGATTCTATTTCCAAATTCCTCAATGGTTTTCATTGCTGTAAAATCATCACCCTGACCGCGCCGTTGGGCCACGGGATGGACGATCACATCGATAAATCCATCCAAGCCGACAAGGGCTGTTTTTTCAGAAGCTGTGCTTCGATACTTCTGCAGTTCTTTAAGTGCTTTGTCGCGAAATTCCATAGTCTAATGTAACCGGCATGAAAAGAGATGGATTTGATAACGGCAATTAGAATCCTCTCACCTGAAGAAGCTTTCTTAAAATTCTTTCCTGATTTCCATTGATTGCAGAGAAAAACTCACCAAACATAAAACGCATGTTTGTGATGCGTTGTTTCACGCCCCTGTTAGCCCAAACAGACGGACCCTCCATTTTCACCTATTTCGATCAATCCAACCTGGCCGGAAAACTGATCATCGCCGCCTTGGCTATTTTCAGCTTACTCGCTTGGACAATCATGATTGGTAAGTATTTCGAACTCAGGCGAGTGAGACTTTACAATATTGGTTTTGAACAAAAGCTTAGAGAACAGCGTTTCATTATCGATCTTCCCGAAACGTTCCATATTCCCTCAGCCGTTCCCTATGGTCATCTGTTTGGAGAAGCTCTGGAAGCTTACTGGAGAGTCGCCGCAAAACCGGGCGAAGAGGATTCTGTTCTGGCACGAGCTCGACTGGAGCATGCCGAAAATGCTTTGCAGAGATCAGTGGCAAAACAAACGCTTGGCTATGAATCGAGCATGATTTTTTTGGCCACAATCGTATCGGGCGCTCCTTTCTTCGGGTTATTGGGAACAGTCTGGGGGGTGATGGATGCCTTTGGAGCAGTAGCCCTGCAAAACACCGCCAGCCTGCAATCGTTAGCTCCAGGTGTTTCAGGCGCATTACTCACCACTGTGGCTGGTTTGCTCGTGGCAATACCATCAGTATTTGGCTACAATTTTCTTTTATCTAAAACAAAGATCATGGTTACCGAGTTGGAAAATTATGCCAGTTCACTGGCAGATCGGATTGAGCTGGAAGGACGTTAAAAATACCCATGGCACGTTCTTTCCATCGGAAAAAATCCATGACAGCTCTTTCAGAGCTGAACGTGACAGCACTCATCGACCTAGGGTTTGCGCTGCTCATTATTTTCATGATCAGTACACCTTTGATTGAACAGGAACAAACTTTACCCATCGATCTTCCGATTTCGACTGATGCCGACTCTCGTAATCAGGATGTGGTTTTTAGAGAAATTGTGGTCATCCCAGGCGGTTATTTACTCGATGGGATTGAATACGAAAAAAATGATTTAGAGAATCAACTAAAGACTTTCGCAGCTATGGGCAAACCTCCTGTCATCAACATCAAGGCAGACCGGAACACAAACTACCAGGAAGTGGTCACAATTTTAGATATGCTCAAACAAAATAAACTTTCAAAAATAAGTCTCGATACACAGAGCGGCCGTTAAAACCGTTTGTGGAATAATGAATGCGAAATCCAGAGCTGGCGCCTTTATCCTCTCTATTATTTTTCATTTAGCGATCTTGGTATTGATCGTCATGGGCGTTTTGTTCAAGCCAACGCCAAAGCCCTTACCCATGATTTTTGAAATGGTGTCTCCACCAAATACAGGGGAAGTAGCAGACATTGTCGAAAATACTGAAATCGAATTCACTCCTCAAGAGATCGAGCCACTTCCAGAACCGATCCCGGAACCAGAACCATTACCCATCCCAGAGCCCGTTCCCGTCCCACCTAAACCCAAGCCCAAGCCACCGGAACCACCCAAGCCCAAAACACTTTCTTATGAGGAGTTCATCCGGCAACAGGGTAAACCCAAACCACAAAAAGTACGAAAGACCCAGCCGAAAAAAATCGTGGCTCCGAAAATTGATACATCGGCCATCAGGGCAAATCTAAACGAACTCTTGGTGGATTCATCCAATGTTCGGAATATGTCAACCGGTGAGCAAGATGCCTTAATGAGTTATCTTTCAGGAATAAAAGCAGCTCTAAAACGGGCTTGGCAAAAACCTTCCGGTTTGAGCAATAACTTAAAATGCACCGTGCGTTTTGATGTCTCTGCGGGTGGAAAACTCCTCTCTCCACGCATTGTTTCTTCCTCGGGAAATTCTGAATTCGATACCAGTGTGCTGCAGGCATTTAAAAACATCAGAAACTTTGGTCCAACGCCTCATGGTCGAAGTGAATTCATTCAAATTGTCTTCCGGATGGCTGATGATGTTTTCTGAGATTTGTTGATTCAGATGTTTCCGAAAGGCTATTGAAAAGCATCATTTTACATTTTTTGGCCTTATCTTGGTTATAGATGTTTACTTAGGCATCAAACTTGCTTTTGAAGACGTTCCGAAATTGCAGATAATAAAACCTCTTTATAATGATTTTTCATAAAAAAAGATCTACTTAATCGGTTTGATTGAATGCAACTTGGCAAAGCTGAAATCCAATAATATACTTAAACCAAACAAACCAAATGAGTGGAAGCATCGCACGTTTAAATGCAATTGCTGCAATCAACACAACTGAAACAAGTCCTGAAATCTCGGATTCTGATGTATCAATCCATGAGCTTTTCGGCCGTAATACTTTCAGTCTTTCTGTCATGCAGAAATGCCTTCCCAAAGGTGTTTTTAAATCGATCGTTCATACGATTGAATCCGGCAGTAAACTGGATCCTTCGGTCGCTGATGTTGTGGCGACGGCGATGAAAGATTGGGCTATGGCCAGAGGTGCGACCCACTATGCGCACGTCTTTTATCCCCTTACCGGGCTTTCTGCGGAAAAACACGACAGTTTTCTAGCGCCCGACGGAACAGGGGGGATTATCGCTGAATTTGCCGGCAAAACATTGATTCAAGGTGAACCCGATGCCTCTTCATTTCCCAATGGAGGTATCCGTGCCACTTTCGAAGCTCGGGGATATACAGCCTGGGATGTTTCCAGCCCTGCCTATATTCTGGAGAATGACAACGGAACGACTCTCTGCATCCCCACAGCGTTTGTTTCCTGGACAGGGGAAGCGCTCGACAAAAAGACACCTCTCTTGAGATCGATGCAGGCGCTCAATCTTCAGGCCCAGAGAATCTTAAAACTCTTCGGCACTGAGGACCCAGGATTTATCTCCGCTACAGCCGGTCCTGAGCAGGAATATTTTCTTATCGATACAAATTTTTATTTTTCTCGACCCGATTTATTTGCCGGTGGACGAAGTGTCTTTGGCGCACCACCTCCACGAGGGCAGGAATTTGACGATCATTACTTTGGCGCGATTCCTGAAAAAGTTCTGGCTTTCATGCATGATGCGGAGAGGGAACTTTATAAATTGGGTATTCCCATCAAAACACGGCATAACGAAGTCGCTCCGGGACAGTATGAAATCGCTCCTGTTTTCGAATCAGCCAATATCGCAACAGACCATAACCAATTGGTTATGTATATGCTCAAAAAAGTAGCTCGGAAATATGGGATGACCTGTCTCATGACCGAAAAACCTTTCGCCGGAGTCAATGGATCCGGAAAACATGTGAACTTTTCTCTGGGTGGAGCAGGAGTGGGGAATTTACTCGACCCAGGTGACACACCGCACTCCAATGCCCAATTTCTCGTCTTCTGTGCAGCAGTTATTCGTGCGGTTAGCAAGTTCTCCCCATTGCTCAGAGCAGTTGTCGCTTCAGCAGGCAATGATCATCGATTAGGAGCCAACGAAGCACCTCCTGCTATCATTTCCATCTTCCTGGGTGATCAGTTGACGGATATTTTCGAGCAGATCAAAAAAGGTGGAGCCAAAAAATCCAAAACCAGTGGTACTCTGACCATCGGCGCCGATATCTTGCCTCCACTTCCCAAAGATGCAGGTGACCGCAATCGAACCAGTCCATTTGCCTTTACCGGTAATCGCTTTGAATTCCGCGCTGTGGGATCCGATCAATCCATCGCCGGACCATTGGTAGCCATGAATACGATTCTTTGTGATTCTCTCGATTATATTGCAACAGAGCTAGAGAAAGTCGGAAATTCGAATGAAACCAAATTTAATGCCGCCATTCAGAAAACTCTGAAACAGATCATCACAGAACATGGATCTGTCATCTTTAATGGGGATGGGTATTCTGACGAATGGCATAAAGAAGCAGCCAAACGGGGACTACCTAACTTAAAGACAACTGTTGATGCCTTACCATCTCTCATTCAGAAAGATGTCGTTGCGATTTTCAGAAAGCACAAAGTTCTTTCGAAAAGAGAACTCGAGAGTCGGCTCGAAATTTACTATGAACAGTATGTTCTCAAGATCAACGTAGAGTCAAATGTCGCCATTGAAATGGCCCAGACACTCATTCTTCCCGCAGCTTTCCGTTATCAAGGAGAGTTAGCTGAGACAGCTTCCAGACTTAAAACACTGGATATCTCCTATGATACAGAGACTCTGGAAAAACTGACATCTCTGATTCAGGATTTAGAAAAGAACCTGGTTATTCTGAAAAAAACAAAGGAGCATCATGCTGATTCGGTTAAAAAAGAAGCCGAACATGCCTGTACTGTCATCATACCAGCCATGGAAGATCTCAGAAAAACGGTCGATACACTGGAAAGCATTGTTGCCGACGATCTCTGGCCGTTACCCACTTACCAAGAGATGCTTTTTATCAAGTAACCGTAAAAGATCCAGCCAAACAACTGCAGCCTTCCCGAACTTACTTCATTGGAAGTAGGTGATGGGGAGGCTCTTTTTTTGCCTAAGGTGACACCACACTATAAGGCTTCCCAATCCCTCCCTTTGAACACTGGTGGAGACGATCGGAGTCGAACCGACGACTTCCACAATGCCATTGTGGCACTCTGCCAACTGAGTTACGTCCCCAGTGTTCAAAGAATGGATCGAGATTTGAAAGAATGGGCTGAAAAGCAAGGTCTTTTTCGAAATGAAGAAGCTTTCTGAAGGATCAAAATAAGAATAACAGACATCTTTTAGTCTAAAACATCAGGATTGCCATTACAGCAGCCATCAGAAGAATATTAGTAACGTGAAACGAAAAATACGCAGAATAACTATCTACGTAGGTTTGGGCCTACTTGCCATAATCCTCTTACAAAACCTCAAAAGTATACCTCTGAAGTTTTTATTTTGGGAAGGAAGCACTCCGCTCATCCTTTTGATACCCTTGGTTTTTCTGATTGGTTTGCTTGTAGGATGGTTCTTAAAAAGCTACCGTAATAACCAAAAATAGACCCGGGAGTTCTCTGGAAATTTAGGAATAAAAAATCTGACTCGAATAAATATAAGATTTACCGAATAATTGTATCACTGGTTTCCAAACAGTAGAATAGAGCCCTTACCATGGTAAGGGCTCTCCTTTTTAAAGAACTCTATTTCAGTAAAAAATCGACCTGGGCTTTACCACTTCCAATTGTTTCTTTTTTTGTATCAGCTATTGTTAAAAATAGCCGATCGGTTTCAACTTTTTCTGTTGAAAGAAGATACGCCTTAACGCTATTGCCGCGGGCAAAGGCCAACTCTTGCAGCTCACCATTTGTCACTTCCATATCTTCCAGTCCTAAAACCGCCTCTTCTTCCTGTTCTATGCCGGACTCAGCAGTCTCTTGCTCTTCTCTTGCTGAAAAGGTAATCCATGACTTCACTCTAGCAAAACCTCTCTGTAATGGGTTTCCCACTGCGGAGTCTTCGGCTATCTTGTCATTTTCCTGGGTCATCACAGTCTGCAATACTTCCGGATTCTGAAGCAGGGCATCGAGTTTTTGCTGTTGCAGCGCAATCTTATCCAATTGGCCATCTATGCCACCAAGAATTTCAAGCCGAAGGTTGGGCCGTTTGAAAAGTGCCTCAGCCAGTTTATCGAGTTTCTCTTGAGCTGATCCAGAAAGATCACTCGTTCCCGGATCAAAACTAACATATTTAAACTCTGCTCCATCACTGCTTCCTCCTACTAAAGAGCCCAATATTGAAAAAGGAGAAGTAACAACCTTGGTAATAACATTGATAATAGCTTTGGAAATAACACTCCCATAGCTAAAACTGGGATCATTGAGGTTTCCACTGACGGGAACGTCCAGCTCGATCAGTCCGTTTCGATCCTTCAGTAAGGAAAGAGCCAGTGGAATGGGCAGATTTGGCGCATCAGGACTATCCGTCTTTTCACTCAATGTGAGTTGATCCACTTTCATCTGATTTTCTCCATTCAATTCACTACCGGATATCGTATAAGTCATTCCTACAGAAAATTGACCTTTCTCCAATCCGTATCCCACATACTTCCCAAAATAAGAACCCAAAGGAGGAAGTTCAAAATTATTTAAATCGATCTGCAAATCGACATAGCGAACCGCAGCCAATGGATTTGCCTGTCCGGTAATGGTCAGAAGGGATGAGTTGTTCAAACGACCACTTAGATCAATATCCGCCCGTGATGCTTCATCAGACTGAAGCCCCGTTATGGTTCCCTTAAAATCATCCATGAGAAAGGAAACAGAAGGATCAACTGATTTATCCAAAAAATTGATACTTCCATTTAGAATGGAAATTTTCGCGATCTCAACAGGAAAAGGAAGTGGGGGAGCAGCTTCCGGCTCAACCTTTTCCACTACTTCTTCAGTGTCCTCAATTTTCTCATCCGGCATGTCGGTATTCTCTTCAGAGGTGACGCCATCTTCTTCCACAGATTCTTCAATGACTTCAAATTCTGGATCTAGACTGGAGACATTGAAAACACCGGCTTCGTCGACAAACACATTAGCACTCGGATCACTGACGACAATCTTGCCTATCTCCAAAGCAGCGGGTAGATGAGTGTAGTTGATCGCACTTACAGCGAAGTCTGTCCAAGCGATCAGATCTTCAGTGACTCTTCCGTCAACTGCCTTAAAATCACTGATGTTCACGTTTCCTGAGAAATGAAGGTTCGGTTCATTCGTATTCTCGAGTGACGACAAAGTTATTTTTCCCGTTAGATTAAAGTCGCCACTTTTTATCTCAACATCTGCTTGTTCGTTTACATGATGGTTAAGCGCCTCTAGATTCAGTGCATCCAGGGTTATGTCTAAATTTGCCTCCACAGGGAGTAATGAGAAGGTTCCCTTTGTCCTGACTGCACCTCCATGACGAGAACGAGTGGTCAGAGAAAGGTTGGCGGTTTGCTCAGCTTTATTCGAAATATTTTCAATGGCCAATTGAATATCATCAAAGGCCAAAGTCGTCGGGTCTTGCAGAGAATTATCAATCAGAGCGAGTGAACTATCCTCAATTTGAAAAGATCGCAGCAGAACAGCCCATTCTGAAATATTCGTACCTGCAGGCTCTGTCTTTTCACTGGCAGGTTTTTCCTGGGCAAAACCATCGGACGGTTCTTCTGTCGCAGGTATAATTCCTTCAACATCCAGTGTACCACCCTCCATTCGTTCGACCTGAATATGTCCATTATGAATAACGACAGAGTTAATCTCTGCCGTCTGTTTTTTTAGATTAATGGCAGCACCCTCTAGCTGAACTGATTCAAGGTTCAAAACATCAATATCACTTCCGCTTGTCTGCATTAAAAGATCAGAAAACGTGATCGATCCATTTGAAAGACGGACATCATTCATCAGGTCATACTGATAATTAGCATCAAAGGACAACTTTCCTTCAGTCACTTGCAAATTTATTAAACCGTAGTGAAATGGTTTATACTTTGGTAATGAAATATTTGATATAGAAATCCTGCCCGATGATCGAATCGGATTTAGTAGCACATCACCTTCCCATGAAAAAGATTCGCCTGATTCAGTTGTGGCAGAAAAAGCGTAGGGAGCTTCCGTATCGCTACTTGTGCCGAAATCACGCAGATCGATATTAATCGGTTTTGCCACAGTTTCAAATGGAAGAGGCAGAGAATGATCGGTGTAGGCAAAAACACCATTCATGATGACAAGATGCCCAATCGTCAGGCGAACCTGATCTTCCTTCTCATCTTTTTCCCCCATTTCATCCGGCGCTTGATTTGTCAATTTTTCCAAAAGATCCGATACATTAAGAGATCTGTCTTTATTTACGACAATGCGACCATAAGGTTCCTCTATAGAGATTTCCTTAAAAGTCCAATTCTGAGTAAGAATAGAGAGAATCTGAAAATTGGCATACGATTTCTTCAATGAAAAAAGTGGCGCATTGTCATGGTCCACGATCAGAAAATTATCTAAAGTACCCGAAAGAGTGAAGGGATTCAGTTGGATACGTTCTAGGGAAACTTTTCTATCCAAATGCTTGGAAAGCTGTTCCTCTACCATAGGGTGAATAATTTTAGGGATAACCAAAAATCCCATGACTGCATAGAAGGTAACGAGCAAACAACCTAAAAGGATCATTTTGCTGCGTTTGCGTGATTTCGAGGATGGGGGATTTTTTTGACTCATGGTATTTGCGACTTCGCCATAAAAGAAAAAGTCTTGTGGGATTCCTTAAGTGCTATGGTCGTGGGGGTATTCGGAGAGAGCTAGCTGATTGCTTATTTTCGTAAATTTTGTCAATGGCACGATCAAGATTTCGTCCATCAATGATACCAACCAACTTGCCAAAAGAAAAAACGGGAAATGTTCTCCGCTCAGAAGAGATAAGTGTAGCATAAAACGGCTCTAGCGGCCATTCCGCTTGCAGAAAGGTAATTGAAGGACGACAGATATCAGCCATGGAATTTGCCTTTAATCGGTTCCTTGCAAGTTTTTGAAATGTTTTAGTTGAAAAAACATCTAGCACCTGACCTTCGCCAATAACCACCAGATAAAGAGCTTTTTCAGCCTTCAATTTTTCAAAAACCGATGCGATTGACATTCCCACCTCAATGAAACAAAAATTTCTTTGCAGAAGATCAAAAATAGATACCCCAGCCAATGTCTCCTTCTGTCTAACGTGGCGATATTCCATATCGCCACCAAGGTAAATAAAGGCAAATAAAAGAGCGGTTAAAATATTTCCATGTATCAGAGCATAGCCGACAGCTAAAACCGCCAGAACTTTCCCCACACCGGAAGCCCATTGCGTCGCTCTCAAATAGGTGAATTTCATAGCTAAAAAGGCTCTGAAAATGCGACCTCCATCCATAGGAAAAACGGGAATCAGGTTAAAAATCCCCATAACGAGATTGGCCACGATCATGGCATTCCCCAATGAATGAATATCTAAAGGTAGGCCAATCATCCACGTCATTGAACTCGCTCCAAAGATAAAAAAGAAGAAAACAGCCAAGACAAAATTAACCGCAGGGCCCGCTATGGTAATAGCGAATTCTTTCCAGGGTTCTTTCGGAATATGATCAAATTGAGCCATCCCACCTATAGGAAGAAGAAGTATTCGCCGTACACGTATCCCGAATTTTAAAGCTGTAAGAGAATGCCCTAATTCGTGGAGAACCACACAAGTGAAGAGACTGATAAGAAAGAAGATTCCCCATAAAAGCCCTTCGAAAGCTGCCTCCTTCCAGCCTTCATAACCAAAAAATATCAGAAGAATGATAAACGAAAAATGAATTTCCAGGCGTATTCCGTAAACGCGAAACAATTTTAAGGACCAGTTGAGCATATGGGAATCATCTTTATCACTATCAATAGAGTAGACTTTCCAGATAGACCTAAATGTGATTTTAGAAGAAGATATTGGCTGTTTTTGCCGGATTCGTCAACTGGCATGAATTTTGCATATTAGGCTCTTCTCTCATCCCATTTTTACTCTATGTATGTAATATTTTCGTCTTTTCTGCACCCTCACATCACTCTATGGATGGGCTCAGCTCCTTTTTCTCTTTCCTGTAATGAGTTCAGATAACAAAAACCCGACCATTCTTATCATTGATGACGATTCTGAAATTCGTTATTCACTTGATCGTGTCTTGAGCCGGGCCGGCTATCAGATTATAGAAGCTGCCAGCGGGGAAGAGGGGATTGACATGGTCCGGAAACAATCTCCGTCGATTATTTTTCTGGATATCCGAATGGGTGGCATGACAGGCATCGAAGCGCTTCAACATCTGCGATCCATTGACCGGCAAGTTCCCATTATCCTGATGACAGCTTTTGGTACGACCCAAACAGCGATCGAAGCGATGAAATTTGGGGCATTTGATTATGTCATGAAACCATTTGACCCTGAAAAAGTACTCAGCCTGGCTGAAAGCGCTTTAGGAGCTGTTCAGGACATGGAGCAGGCGGGGTCTTATGAGCCAAAGTTAAAAAGCGAAGATTACAAAGAAGGGATCGTCGGAAACTCTCCGGCCATGCAGGAAGTTTTTAAAACAATTGGACAGGTCGCTGCCAGCGGCGCTACCGTGCTCATTTCAGGAGAAAGCGGAACCGGTAAAGAGCTGATCGCACGGGCATTATTTCAACATAGTTTGCGCAGCAGCAACCCCTTCATTGCCGTCAACTGCGCAGCCATTCCCGATAATCTTATCGAAAGTGAATTGTTTGGTCATGAAAAAGGATCATTCACCGGCGCCACCACTCAACGAAAAGGGAAATTCGAACAATGTGATAGAGGCACCATTTTCCTCGATGAAATCGGAGACATGGCCTTAGCGACTCAGACTAAGATCCTTCGCGTCTTACAAGAAGGAGAAATACAGAGAGTTGGCGGATCTGAAACGATCGAAGTCGATGTTCGAATCATCGCCGCAACCAATAGAGATCTGGAAGAAATGGTTCGTGAAAAAACCTTTCGAGAAGATCTTTATTACCGCTTGAATGTGGTGCGTATACGAGTTCCTTCACTCCGAGAAAGAACGGAAGACATTCCGGATTTGGTAGATTATATGCTCCAGATTCTAGAAAAAGAAAAAAAAGCAAAGGTCCGGAAAGTTTCTCCCGAGGCAATGAGTGTCTTGTGCAGTTATCAGTGGCCTGGCAATGTGCGAGAGCTGGAAAACACCGTTTATCGAAGTGCCGTGGTCGCCCAGGGAGATGCTATCCTGATAAAGAACCTTCCGGAAGAAATCACAAAAGCGATCCGCATTGCAGAAACAAATACTGATGAATCAGATGTATCTTCCGGCGAAAAAAGGGAAGCCACTTCCATAGCAACCGCATTGGATGCTGTCTTTGCCACCTTGAAAACGGAAGAAGAAGGCGCCTTGCTCAGACGGTTAGAGAAAGAAATGATCATCCGAGCTTATTCAGAAACGGGAGGAGATGAAGCTATGATCGCTAAGCTCTTGGGCCTCACACAAACAACCTTGAAGAAACGTTTAAAAGAGTTTCAACTACCTGAGTGAGCCTCGAGTCTATTCTTGAATTCCTGAATAAACCCTTTGTTTTCGGGAACCTCAGTTTTACCCCGTTTTCCATTATAAAGGGAGTTCTTCTCTTTGTTGCACTGCTTGTCCTGACAGCCTTCGTTAAACGATTACTCCGGAGTAAAGTATTACCCAAAGCAGGTCTGGATCATGGGGTCAGTGTCGCCGTTTCAACGCTTGTCGGCTATATCGTTTTGGTTGTCGGACTTCTGGTGATCCTTCCCGTAATGATCCCTGGCTTTGATCTCAGCACTCTCTCTGTGATTATCGGAGCCGTTTCTTTTGGCATAGGTTTCGGCTTACGAAATGTCGCAGATAATTTTGTCAGTGGATTAATCCTCTTAATTGAACGACCCATCAAAGTTGGTGATCGCATCGAAGTAGAGGGGGTTTATGGAACCGTGCGTCAAATCAGAGCTCGCAGCACAACCGTCAGCACCAATGACCATGTCGATATCATTGTGCCAAACTCCCAGTTTATCTCTTCACAAGTGACAAATGTCAGTCATTCCGGGAATAACGTCCGCTATCGTATTCCCGTTGGTGTTCACTACCAAAGCGATGTCCACCTGGTGAAAAAAGCTCTTTTGGAGGCAGCAGATCTCTGTCCAAATGTCTTAGAAAAGCCCGTGCCCTCTGTTCGTTTTCTCGAATTTGGCGATTCTTCTCTTAATTTTGAATTATGGGTATGGACAGACACCTTTTTTAACCGTCCTCAGACCATGCGCAGTGAAGTCAATTTCAATATCTGGGAAATGTTCAAAAAATACGAAATTGAAATCCCATATCCTCAACAGGATATCTACGTAAAAGAGCTGCCTTCTGCACCTTCTTCATAAATCGTTCGCTTACACTCGTTTCAGCAAGATTGAGACTGATTATTCTGAGGTCCTCTACAATCTCCTCTCAGTAAGTTCCACGGTTCCCATGTTAGGAATCAGTAAAAATCAGCCCTGCTACTTGCAGAGAAAAGGTTTTTTCATACGATTTTAGGTCATATGAAAAAATTATTTTTACCATTTATCCTCTCTTTATTCGTAGCTGCCTCTGCTTTTGCCGGAGATAAGAAATTTGCAGCTATTTCCCATGATGATTTAGCCAGCGCGATTGCCGAAAAATCGGTGACTGTCATCGATGTTAATGGTACAAAATCATACAATAAGGGTCGTATCCCCGGAGCAATTGACTTTGAAGCCAATAAGCAAAATTTGGCTAGCCTGTTGCCCGAGGACAAAGACTCTTTGATCGTCGCCTACTGTGCCAATGAAGCCTGCCGTGCCTACAAAAAGGCGGCTAAAGCAGCAGTCGCGCTTGGCTATACCAATGTTGTGCATTACGCCGAAGGCCTCCAGGGGTGGAAAAAATCCGGGGCTGATATTGAGACCAGCGAAAACTCTTAATTCTTGATTTGGATTAAGGCTTCTGATTTGAAATCAGAGTTTTGGGGAAGCCCGGATAGTTCTTATCCGGGCTTTTTCGTTTTATCGATTAAACCTAAAGCCCGAGGGCTTTATCCTGGATAACCTTCGGGATGCCTGCTGTGCCAGCGCCAGGCTGTTTCAACGATAGCCTCAATCGTCGGATACTCCACTTTCCAACCCAGCTCCTTTTGTGCTTTGGAAGAATCAGCGTAAAGGGCAGGGGGATCACCTGCACGCCGAGAACCTTCCACGACAGGAATCCTTTTGCCACTGACTTTTTCAATAGCATTGATAATTTCCCGGACTGAAGTCGGGCTTCCTGTCCCGAGATTGTAAAAAAGACCCGTCCCGGGTTTCTCCAGCTTATCAAAGACTGCGATATGTGCACGGCTCAGATCATCCACATGCACATAATCACGCAAATTCGTCCCATCTGGAGTGGGGTAGTCGGTCCCAAAAATAGTTAGATCAGGGATGCGACCTTGGGCAGCAGAAATAGCGATGGGTATGAGATGTGATTCTGGCTCATGATCCTCGCCGATACTTCCGTCTTCAGCTGCACCGGCGGCATTGAAATACCGAAAAGAGGCAAAACTCAATCCATTTGCTTGCGCAATGTTTTTAAGGGCATTCTCGATGTCCAACTTGGTCTGACCATAGGGATTGATTGGCCTTTGAGGCGTTTCTTCAGAAATGGGCAAAACATCGGGAGTGCCAAAAGTGGCGCAAGTAGAGGAGAAAACAAACTTCTTCACCCCGTGCTCGACCATCGTTTTAAGGAGATGAAGCGTCTCCACCGTATTATTAAAATAATATTTTAAGGGATCATTGACCGACTCACCCACATAGGCAAAAGCGGCAAAATGCATCACCAACTCAATTTTCTCCTTCGTCAAAATGTCTCCTACCACCTCTTCATCCCCTAAATGGGAGGTATAAAAAGGTATTTCCGGTGAAACAGCGGCCCGATGTCCAAAAATCAGATTATCCAACACAACAGGCCGATGACCTGCCGCCAATAGTTGGCGCACACAGTGACTACCGATGTAACCGGCGCCACCCACAACAAGAACATTCATGGATTCTTTCTATTGAGTTGACCTCTTCCCTGGCTAGGCAAAAAGGTATCTGTTTTGATTTTTATGGGAAATTTGCTAAAAAAATTATTTTGCCATGGCGCTTAGTAGAATAGTGATAACCGGTGTGGGCCTTACGGCTCCCAACGGCAACAGCCTCAGTGAGTATCGGGCAAACCTCCTCGCAGGCAAAGCCGGGATCGAATTCATCGATGTTCGCTACATGGGACGAGTTCCTGCCGGCGTATGTAACTACGATCCACTCAGATATCAAAAAAAGAAAGAAGTGCGCATTGGAACCAGAGCTGGGAGTATTTCTGTCTATTGCGCCAATGAGGCGGTAAAAGACTGTTCTATCGACTGGGAGTCCATCGATAAGGATAGGGTCGGGATCTACGTTGGCACAACTGAGCACGGAAACGTCGAAACGGAAAACGAAATCTACAATATTTCAAAATTCGACTACGATACCAAATTTTGGTCTCACCATCACAACCCACGCACCGTCGCCAATAATCCGGCGGGGGAAGTTTCCCTGAACATGAAAATTACCGGGCCTGCCTATACTCTGGGTGCAGCCTGTGCCGCTGGTAATGTGGGTGTTATTCAGGCCACTCAGATGTTGCGATTGGGAGAAGTCGATTTTGCCATCGCCGGCGGTGTTTCCGAAAGCATCCATACCTTTGGTATTTTTGCCGGATTTAAGAGTCAGGGAGCCCTCGCCATGCACGAAGATCCGATGAAAGCCAGTCGTCCCTTTGATGCGAAGCGCAATGGAATCGTTGTCAGTGAAGGTGGATGCCTCTATGCTCTGGAGCGGCTTGAAGATGCCGTGGCCAGAGGCGCAAAAATTTATGGGGAGATAGCAGGGTATCACATCAATTCCGATGCAAGTGACTATGTCCTGCCTAATCCAGCCCGCCAAACAGAATGCATGGAAAAAGCGCTGAATAATGCGACCATGGCAGGCCAGGATATTCAGATCGTTAACACCCACGCAACAGCGACTCCTCAAGGAGATGTGCAGGAGTGCGAAGCCATCGCCAAAGTTTTTGCAGATTGTCCCAATACCTATATTAACAACACAAAAAGCTTTATCGGGCACTCTATGGGAGCCGCTGGATCTCTTGAATTGGCCGGCAATTTATCTGCATTTGAAGATGGTATTGTTCATGCTACCATCAACGTTGAGGATCTTGACCCTAAATGTGACCTTCCCAATTTGGTAGTTAATGAGCCTCATACCATAAAACAGGTTGACGCAGTTTTGAATAATTCCTTTGGTATGCTCGGAATTAATTCTGCGTTGATTGTAAAACGCTACGATGCTTAAAAATATACGAGTATGACGAAAGACGAATGTAAAAAATTGGTTCTCGACATCATTGCTGATATCGCTCCGGACGAAGACCTGAGTGATGTAAAGCCAGATGTAAAACTCCGGGACCAACTAGAACTCGATTCGATGGATTTCCTCGATATCGTCATGGAACTCCGTAAGCAGCATAGCATTGAAGTGCCGGAAGCGGATTACCAGGAACTCGCTTCTCTGGATAGCTGTGCTGAATACCTCACCCCAAAATTCAATGCTCTTGTATAGCCTATCATTGGCTGTATCATAGATTCGACAATCAATGGCCCGATAAATCGGGCCATTTTTTTGGGCATTCTTCCAAACGATTCATCATTTTCGAGTCTTTTCATACACCATCGTACGCACTTATCATAGCCACTCTTTAATTTTAAAATGAGTAACACTGAGCATTACGACGTCGCCATTATCGGAGCCGGCATGTCCGGATTAGCCGCCGGCATTCGGCTCGCTCATTTTGGTAAAAACGTTTGCATTTTTGAACGTCACAATGCCGTTGGTGGGTTGAACAGTTTTTACAGCTTTAACGGGCGCAAATACGATGTTGGCCTACATGCCATGACCAATTATGTGCCACCCGGTGTAAAAGGTACCCCTTTGGGAAAACTCCTGCGGCAATTGCGCATTAAGCGTGAAGAACTCGATCTCTGTAGCCAGAAACATTCGCGGATAGCCTTTCCCGGGATAGACCTGACCTTCAGCAATGAGTATGCCCTTCTGGAAAGCCAAGTGGCAGAGAAATTCCCCAGCCAAATAGATGGCTTTCAACGACTCATCAAAAAAATCAAAACCTTCGATGATGTTGCCCTTGAAATTGAGGAAGTTTCCGCGCGGGAGATGATCGCAGGTTATCTCTCCGACCCATTACTGGTGGAAATGCTTCTTTGTCCCCTGATGTTCTACGGAAGCGCCCGAGAACAAGACATGGACTTCAGCCAGTTCGTTATCATGGCAAAATCCATTTACCTCGAAGGTTTTGCCCGGCCATATGAGGGCGTTCGCCATGTCATCAGGATTTTGCTCGAGAAATATCGCCAGGCTGGTGGAAAGCGAAAGATGAAATGTGGTGTCCACAAAATACAAAAAGAAGGGAATAGAGTAGGGCGTTTACAATTGGATACGGGCGATGAAGTAACTGCTGACCATATTATTTCTTCCATCGGAAGCATCGAAACAGAAAAACTCTACCAGGAAGACACAACCATCCAAAAAGACCCCCAAATGGCCCCGGGAGTTCTCAGTTTTGTCGAAACCATTACTGTTTTCGATCACTCGCCTGAAACATTTGCCTGGGGCGATGAAACTATCGTTTTTTTTAATGACAGCGACAAATTTACCTATGCCTGCCCAACAGCTGAAGTGGATCCGCGCAGCGGAGTCATTTGCTTCCCCAATAATTTTGAATACGGCAGTAGGGAACTGGCCGAAGGCTTCCTCAGAGTCACCTGTTTGGCAAACTATGACCAATGGGCCAACCTTCCAGAAAACGTCTACCAAGAAACCAAAAGAAAGTGGTTCGACCAGGTGGTTAAGAGCGCCGCTCGTTTTCTTCCTCAACCGCAACTGGATTTGGAAAAAATCACCGTAGCCACCGACATGTTCACCCCCCGCACCATCCACAAATTCACCGGCCACCTGAACGGGGCCGTCTACGGCGCTCCCAATAAAATCAAAAACGGGAAGACATCGCTGGAAAATCTTTACCTCTGCGGCACCGATCAGGGCTTTCTCGGTATTGTTGGATCCATGCTCAGCGGTATCTCCATGGCCAACTTTCATATCCTCCAGGCAGGTAAGTAGAGGATAAAGCTTTTCTACCTCCCACCTATGTCTGAGGGAACTAAGGCAGACGGATCGCTAGGAAACCAGTCCGGCCCCGATCATAAATATAGAGTTTATTGACACCGGATGAAAGGCGAGCCCGGGCATCCTGCATGTTATTCACTGCCCGTCCATTTATCTCCAGAATGACCATCCCTTCACGCAGGTAATTTTCAAAACCGGATCCTTCATCAATTCTCGTAATAGCGACACCTCTAATATTCTCCGGCAGCCCATAGGTTGCTTTTACGGCATTGGTAATCGGAATGATGTAGATACCTTCAACAATCTCACCGCCTTCAGAAAATTCGCCCACATTTTTCGGACTGAGAATTGTCATCTCAGTCGTTTTAAGTTCACCATCCCTGATGTATTCGATCTCAACAACTGTTCCCGGTAGAAGTTGTCCAATACGTAAACGAATGTCATTTGTCGCCTTAATTGCTTTTCCATCCATTGCGACAATCACATCCCCATGTTGAATACCGGCTTGGTCGGCGGGTAAGCCCGGTTCCACTGCTTCGACCAAAGCCCCTTCGGTGCTACTCAAACCAAATGCTTCCGCCATATCAGGCGTAAGATCGGAACAACTCAGTCCCACATTGCCTCGGTGAACCTCTCCATTGTCGACCAGATGCCCCATAATAGTGACTGCCAGATCACTGGGAATGGCAAACCCTATACCAATACTGCCTCCCGACTTGGAGATAATAGTAGAGTTGATCCCAATCAGACGACCTTCAGCATCCACCAATGCTCCACCAGAATTCCCTGGGTTAATGGAAGCATCTGTCTGGATAAAACTCTCGTAACCCTGGTCTCCATAAATACCAATCGCACGCCTTGTGGCAGAAATAATTCCCTGGGTAACGGTTAGACCGACACCCAACGGATTTCCGATGGCAAAGACAACATCACCCACCTCTATATTTTCACTGTTAGCGATCCTTACAGTCGGTAAATCACTCGCCTCAACCTTCAAGACGGCAATATCAGTTTTGGGATCTCTCCCCACAATAATAGCAGGCAACTCACGGCCATCATTCAGCTGAACCAGAATCTCGTCTGCCGCATTGCCACTCTGATCCGCCACCACATGATTATTGGTAATAATGTAGCCATCAGCTGTCATGGTAACCCCCGAACCAATTCCCTGGGGGAGAAGCCGCTCTTCAATTTCATCCGGCCTAGGATTTGGAGAAGGCAATCCGAAAAAACGACGAAGAAATTCCTGCTGAGGATCCAATCGCTGCGAGCGAACGATTCGTACGATCTTGGCTGTATGCACAGAAACAACGGCCGGTGTGGCCCGTTTCAAGATATTAGAGTAGCTATTCAGTCCATTGGAATTGCTCCGATCCACCGGAGATTCTTCCAGTGGCAAGCTAAAAGAAGGGCCCTCGATCGCCTCTGACTCTTGAGCCTGAGGGACCGCATAAAGAAATACCGCTATGAGGCTACCTATCGCTAGCAGAAAAGTGATCAAATGAGAAAATTTCATGGTCTTTAAAAAGGAAATCTGGGCTGGGCTACCACTTCAAGATTTAACTCTATCGCCCAAATTGGAACAAATTTCAGACCTAATGTTCCTCTGCTCCATCAATCGACGCTTTCCATCCCTTTTATTGACACTTTTAAAACAACTCTAGTACCCAAGGCTCTTTTTCAGTCTTTCTGGGTTGTAATTTGAAAATCCTCACTTTACCTCACCCGAATGGCAAAAGATTGGCTAGAAGGCATCAAAGATGAATATGATGTCGTTGTGATTGGAAGTGGTTTGGCTGGATTGACTGGCGCAAACTGTTTGGCCAAATGCGGATACTCCGTCCTCTTATTGGAGCATCATTATCAATTTGGAGGTCTGGCGACCTGGTTCAAACGCAAAGGGGGTCACATCTTCGATATATCATTACATGGGTTTCCCATCGGCATGATTAAATCCTGCCGAAAGTACTGGACCAAAGACATTGCCGATTCGATCGTTCAGTTGAAAGATATCCGCTTTGTTAATCCTCAGTTCAATATTTGGACAACTTTTGACCGGATTGATTTTACCCGTATCCTAAAAGAGGATTTCAAAGTTTCCCCGGAGACAGTCGATAACTTCTTCTCTCATCTTCGGGCCATGAATTTTTACGACAATGATCCTCGGACAACTGAGGAAATGTTCGAAGAATTTTTTCCGGATAGAGATGACGTTAAACGACTCCTGATGGAACCGATCGCTTATGCCAATGGTTCCACCTCCAAAGAACCCGCCATCACTTACGGGATCGTTTTTTCCAATTTTATGAGCAAAGGAGTTTACACCTTCAGAGGCGGAACAGATGTGCTCATAAAAAAAATGACCGAAGAGCTGAAAAACAATGGCGCCGAATTGCGTAAATGTGCCCTGGTCGAAAAAATTCTGACCCAAGAGGTCAATGGTATGCGTCAAGTAACAGGAGTGATCGCCAATGGCCGGACAATCCACACCAAAGCTGTTCTCTCAAACTCCAGCTTAAAAGGTACCATCCTCAACATGGTGGGGAAAGAACGATTTAATCCCGCTTATATTAAAGAAGTCGAAGCTGTTCGCCAGAATACCAGCTCATGCCAAGTCTATATCGGGCTGAAAAAAGGAGAGAGCTTTGAAAATATCGGCGATCTCATCTTTACCTCCGATTCCGAAACATTCTCCAGTGATGAACTGGTCGATCTTCATACCCAAAGCCGAACCTTTTCCGTTTATTATCCCGAAACCCGACCCGGCACTGGACGCTATACCATCGTCTGTTCCCTCAATGGTCGTTACGAAGATTGGAACAACCTTTCCGATGAAGAGTATGCAAAAGAAAAAGATCGGATGATCGAAGAAAGTCTTGTCTCACTCGAAAAGTTTATTCCGGACATTCGTCAAAAAGTTGATCACCTCGAAGCCGCCACACCCCGGACCATTGAGACCTACACCCGCCATCTCTCCGGAGCTTCCTTTGGAACAAAATTTGAAGGCCTGAAATGCTCAATGGATCTTCCTAAAGAAATGCCGGGGCTTTTTCATGCCGGATCCGTTGGTATTATTATGTCAGGATGGCTTGGTTCGATGAATTACGGAGTGATTACCTCCAACAAAATCGATGAATATCTCTTTGAAAAAAAGAAGATGACAGATGGTAATAAAGAACCAAACGCTGAGCCTGCCAACCTCTCCAGCTAAACAGCAGACTATTTTTCGTGACTAACGTAGAAGAACTCATTCCCCATCGTCCTCCCTTTCTCTTTGTCGATGAAATCATTTCCCAAAGTGAGAACAGTTTGATAGCTCGGCGCAAAGTCCGCCCGGAGGAAGATTTTTTTCAAGGTCACTATCCTGGCAATCCCATCATGCCGGGAGTGCTTATTTCAGAGGCAGTTTTCCAGACTGGAGCCCTTTTTCTGGTAAAACACCTCGAGGGTAGTGGTGAACTTACCGGAAAAGAAGTTCCCGTTCTCGCCCGTATCTCAGATGCCCGTTTTCGCTCGATTGTTCGCCCCGGAGATGAATTGACTATCGAAGTGCACTTAAAAGAAAAAGTTCTCGGATTCTATTTCCTCAAAGGCTTTGTCAAAAACGCAGGAAAGCGTGTGATGGACGTCGAATTTGGTGTCAGCATGGCTGAAGCGCCACAGGAAAGGAAAGCATGAGTTTTCTCGGATTAGAAAATAAAAAAATCCTGGTCATGGGAGTGGCCAATCGTAAAAGCGTCGCCTACGTCACTGCTCAAACACTTGAAGAAGCCGGAGCCACTGTTATTTATTCTGTCCGCTCTCCGGAACGGCTCCAGACGGTGGAAAAACTCTTAAACGGAAAACCCATCTATATCTGTGATGTGGAACGTCCAGAAGAAATCGAAAAACTGGCAAACGACATTTCCAAGGATCACGGAAAAATAGATGGCATCGTCCATTCCATCGCCTTTGCCAATTACAGTGAAGGCATGAAAGCCTTTCATGAAACCAAACGGGAGGACTTCCTTCAGGCGACCGCCATCAGCAGTTTCTCTCTGGTCGAGATAGCACGGGCTTTCAAGCCACACCTGGTTGAAAAAGCATCCGTTGTCGCCATCGGTATATCCTCTCATCTCGTTACAGCAGAAAACTACGGCTACATGTCACCCATCAAAGCGGCTTTGGACAGTACTGTTCGCTACCTGGCCAAATCTTTCAGCTCAGAGAGCGAAATTCGCTTTAATACCGTTAACCCGGGCCTGCTCAAAACCAGCGCTTCCGCCGGCATTCCCGGTTATCTGGAGAGTTATCTCTTTGCCGAGAAAATCACCTTCCGCAAAAGAGCGCTGGATACTGCCGAAGTGGCCAATACCATTACTTTTTTATTGAGCGAACGATCCAGCGGCATCAACGGAACCGGAATCGTTATCGATGCCGGACTCGGCTCTAATTACTTTGAT
>JANQKU010000016.1 GCA_028280955.1 Opitutaceae bacterium | reverse complement strand
AGTTGTGCACTCACCCGGTCAAAACTGAGAGAAAAAAGTAGGAGTGTTAACAAGGATACTGAAAATCTGAGAGACTTCATTTCTATAAGCGGTTTCTTTAGGTTAACGAATCAGGAATTTCTCAATCCCCTCTTTGATGCGTTTGCTGACATCTGCTTCGCAGCCAAACTGTTCTATCAAAATAAGGGCATCTTGAGTGGCTTGGCTCTTGAAAACTTCTAAATCCATGGAAGCATTTACCATCCAGTCCATCGCTCCCATATGGCCACCCCGATTGTAGGTTTCAGCCATTTTAAAAAGCATTTTTTCGAAGGCACCCTCAGCAATGAATTGGAAAATCATATGCATTCCCTGTACGGTCAGTCCTTTTCTTACTCGTGGATCCAACAAAGTTGGACATCCGATATAGTCATTTGAAATTTTTTCATAGAACCTGCCCAAATACATATAAGGAATCAGGCCCAAAGAATCGAGGTATTCGATATCCTGGTTGTAGAACGCCTGAATAAGGGGAGGAAAATTGAAAATACTGAAATCCAAGGCTGTTGTCGCGGAGTTCGAATCTCTTTCGAGCCGGGCTTCAAACCAAAGCTGAGCGAGACTGAAACCACCTGCAATCGCCTCCTGATATAGCGCAATGGCTGTATCGGGATCTTCGGTCAACTCGGCCAAATAGGCTTTGGCAGCTGCATGCCCTTGTAGAGAGGCCTTCGACAAGTATTGCATGGCTTCATCGTAGTGCTCCGCAATATAATAAAGACGCCCCATCGCAAACAATACGCGAGCTGAATCAGGGCAAGATTCCAATGCTTGAAGGCATTGTGAATAGGCCTCATCAAAAGCATCCTGCTCATAGAGGTACTCGTCAGCGACACCCGGCCTGCTAGTAGGGTTTGTAGGGTCAGAAGGATGCCCCGCCAAGGCTTCACAAGGACTGCAGACATCATTAGTTTGGGAAGCTCCAATGAGCCTCACGATGGGTAAAGTGCTGGACTCGATCCGATTTCCAGATCCGACCAGACTCATTAAAAGGCCTGAATCGTGGTCAGCCAACAACACGTTTGGAACACCAGAAAACGAATGATCCATACTCATCGCGTGACTAAGACCGTTGAGTTCTACAAGGGCTAATCCACGGCCATAGATGTCAGAGACAAATAGCTCTCCAGATTGCCCCAGCGCCAAAGACAGGGGACTGTATCCAAAAGATGCATTAGTGTTAGATGGGGAGCTAACTTGGAATACGGCCCCCAGGTGATTACCACTCTCTCCAAAACGGTGCACAGTACCGGTTCTGGGATCACTGGCAAAAATCTCCCCCTGCGGCGATGATGCCAGCATCACCGGCGCAATAAAGAATTCGGTCGTTTGAACCTTACTATCAGGTAACTCTGAAAATTTTCCAAGGAATAACCCAGAGTTGGCGTTGAACTTTAGAATGTCTTGCGTGGTATAACTACTCACCAACAAATTTCCGTTCCCATCATCAATGACATCGTAAGGGTCTTTCATTCCTGGAACTTGAGCACTGTCCACAAAAGAGGAACTCTTAATTCTCCCGCTTTCACCATCTATTCTTATAATCGTTTTTCGGGATAGACAGGTAATATAGAAGTCACCATTCGAAGCCAACATCATCCTGCCAGGAGAAAGAAGGTGCTCACGATTCTTGAAAAACACACCCACAATTTCACCGGTTATAGCATTAAACTCATACACTGCATTTTCTCTCTCCGTTCGGTTCAGAACATACAGGTTTCCGTTTGGTCCGAACTCCATATCGGTAGGAGACAATCTTAAAGAACCATACCTTCCATCCTGTGCTATCGCATCCGTTTCGACGAGTACCTCTACTGATTCCGACGCTTCCAAGACTTCCAATTGCGAAACCGTCAAGAGCACCGTCAGGCAAAGGGTAAAGGCCGAGAGAATAGAATTTAGTTTAATCATGAGGAATCTCAAATGTCGCTTGATTCGGTCGAGTGGGCGAATCAAAAAATGATCCACACCCATTTTATGCCAAGATATGGCCGAACTGTTTTTATTTTCTTCTACAATTTGGATAGCAGTTGAAAAAACAGCGGTTTCGCTGAATCTAGAAAAACGAGGAAACTGACACCAAATCGTAAATAAAGGCAACCAATGCGCTTCTCATACAAGCATGCTGCAAAGTGAGAACGCGCTAAAAGACAACCGGTCTGTTACCTATCCAGAGTCAGTCCTATGGCAAGATCACGGCTGACTCTTCGTCGTTCAGCTTGAACTTCAAAGATTCAAAGGCACCACCTTTTGCTCCACTCATTCTGAGCTCATAGGGTTGGTCCACCTGCAGTTTGTCAAAATGCTCGCCCAGTATTTCTTTGAGGGAGGCGGGTAATTCAAGCTCTTGCACCAGCCATGATTCATAGACCCCTTCTCCATTTAACGAAATTCGGTAGGAATTTTCGGGATCCTTCCTGACACTAAATCGAATATCATCGACCGAAACTGAAATCTCTGGAATGTCCGTGCTCCCCGATACCAAAACCATCGAGTTTTGGTTGCCATCAGTTCCGGATGAAGAAACACCCGTTCCGTTCCCAGCGTTTAATGCAGGTTCCTCTGCAGCATAGGAAGGATCCGGTTCAGCGGACTTATCTCCAAAAAACGCCAACTTAATGGTGAATGCCAAAACAACACATGCAGCCAAAGGGAGCACACTCAGCTTAACAAATTGAATAATTTTACCAGCACTTTCTTCGGTTTCACTATTGAGACCTATTTTATCAAATAGAGCTTCCAGATTTTCATCCTGGTTTTCCACCTTTCCGCTTTTCGCTTCCTCAATACACCCACCAATTAAGGCGGCATCCTGTAACGATTCACTGCCCGCTTTTAGCGCTTCATATTCCTGGGCCCATTTTTTGTCCCGCAGATAGGTGCTGCGGAACCGGTTTAGTTCTTCATCGGATGCTTCTTCTAGCAAAACCTTCATTGAAAGGTCTTCAAATTCTTGATCATTCATTTTAATTGATTGGTTTCACAGCGATTACCCAGGTTCACCACACCTTATTTACACTGGTGCATTAACATAATTCATCTCCATATTGATCTCTCCACTTGCGTAGGATTTTGAATATTATGTTTCTCACTGTATTTGGATTTATCCCTACAATTTCGCCGATCTCCTTGGATTTGTGCTTATCGAGCCATAGCTCCATGACGCGCCGGTGGGTATCGGGTAGGGTCTGGATAAGTTGATTCGCCACCAGGATTTTTTCGTAGCTCAAGGACGGCGCTGGCAAATCCACAAGCTCATCAAACGAAACTTCCATATTTCGGTCTCTCATCTGAGCATCAAAATGCCGGTAATGGCTATTCACTTTGTATTTAGCAACCCTGCAGGCCATGCCTACAATATGACCACCGTTCTGTAATTTGTTTCGAATTTCGTAAAAAGTGAGCAAGGTTTCTTGAGTCAAATCATCAACGACATCAAAGTCTCCTTTATACAAACACTTGCGAACGTATCGATTAACAATTGGATATAAGTAGTTTAGGACTTTCTTCCAAGCTTTCGGGTCATCTCGCTTTAGAGCGTCAATGTCCCATCGGGGCGGATCTGAATCATTCATACGAGCGGATTAACGGCGGGAGGGTTACGATTACTCTTAACTCTTGTAGATCAAAGGCCTAACAAATCAATCCGCAAAT
>JANQKU010000284.1 GCA_028280955.1 Opitutaceae bacterium | reverse complement strand
GGTTGTGCTGAGTATAGGAGAAGTTTGCATAATTCTCGATGACGTAATCAAAATCGTGATCGTTCATTAGCTTCTGAACGAAATCGGCAATGATTTCTACATTTCTGATTTCCTCAGGAGTCCAATAGCTCTTTTTCAGGCTCTCTAAGTCTATGTCTGGTATTTTCATTTGATCGATTGTATTCCTAGCGGTGGAGATTCCAATGGTATTTTTGTAAATCGAACGTTCAAGTGGAGGTGCGGGCTGTAAGCCGTTACCTTCTACGACTTGTTAGGCCAATTTGTGGTAATCTCCAATTTATCTTGCATATTTACCATTGAGATGACCAACAAATGCCCCTAAGAAAAATGTTAAAATTATCATTGGGATGACTGAACCTGGATGAACCACAGACAGAAGAGCCACTCCAGGGATTGCCAATAATGATGAGATAAGAATTCCTTTTTGCCAATCCTTCACAGGCAGAAATATATAAGCAATAACAATACTATTTGTAACCCAAAAAGAAAAGCCAGCAATAGTAATGCGAAAATCAATGCCTTGGATAACCCCAGGAAGTATATCAATCACACCAGCACAGATGCCTATGATTAATGATGCTGTTATCTTGTTTGTCATTTTTTAAAGAGACTACTTTATCAATTAGCTGGATTAAGGGCCTAACGTTAAAGGACAGGCACGCCGTTAGGCGTTGCTCTGCTCCGCCTTGTTAGCTGCTTGTCGGATCGTTATGATCAGCTTGATTCCAACTCTGACGATGGAGTTGGTCGTTTCATCATCAACCGATCCACCGTGAATCGCCTTGTTGCAGGCGGACATCACTTCCCGCCAAACTGACTCAAGTTCGACAGGTAGCACTTCTTTCTCAACAAGGAGATTGAAAATCTTGGAAGCGGTGAACGGCATGTACGGTTCGCTGAGTTCGCTACGCCGAGCGACATCAAGAATTTGTTGCTCCAAATCCATTCGTAATTTGGCGAGGGCGAAATTGTTGTCTCGGCCTGCTAATGCCGCAGGTGAAAAGTCGGACTCTGAGTAGAAATCCTTGTATTCAGTATATTCGGCGTCAATCACCTCCGCCTCGACGGTTCTAATGCGAGCCGACGCAGATGCTTCGTTGAATGTGATTGAGATCAGTGGTGTCTTGATGCCTGCGTCCATCGCTCGAAGGATGGCCATTACTGCAGCAACCGAGAGCATGCCTAGCACAATCATCGAGACCTGAAGAAGTTCCTGCCCAACTTGAAAGCGACTCAGGTAAAATATCGCCACGACTACGATCACCGCCAGGCAGAGGCCGGTCATAAGCGCGAATTGAGTGTTCCTATTCATTGCCTTCGTTCCTTCCCATTACAGTTTTAACGAAATGCTTAGCGTAATCCGGAGCAACCAGTGCAACTGATCCACCGATCATAAAAAAGCCAGGTAATGTGAAGCCACCAACGACCAATCCCGCGCCTGTTGCCAAAAAGGCGGCCGATGATCCAACACGAAACCAGAAACCTCGGCGCTGCGCCTTAATCGCGAAATCTTCCTTTTTCTGCTGGGTATCTTGCCGAATGACCTCGTCGCGAACTTGCACGAAAAATGCGGCTTCTTTTGCATCCTTGGCTTCGACAATTCTTTGTTCGATTTTGGAGACCAGCGGATACTTTTGCGGAATCGCCAGAGGAGATTCTGAACGCTCTGCCAGCTGAGTCTCAGGGGATCGCCGATTTTCGTCCGGTGGCTCTTTCATTGTTCTTTCAGCTAACAATTAGTATACGTGATTTAGATCATGACTAAAAAAGGTTAAAGAACCCACCTTAATCCTTTGTATTGAAGGGGTTAAGTAAGAAACGTATCTCTCCAAAAAAATCCTGCATATCATAAACCAAAATCATGGACCTTCGCTTACATAAAACATGAATGGAGAAGAATTGATAACTTAATTTTAATTTGGCGAATTTCATTCACTCTATTTTCATTCCATCCTCTCGGTAAGAGTCATTAGGCCAAAAAGAGCTCTTTGTGTCAATTGAAGAGGGTACAGATATTGACTGTGTAAACAAGGAAATGAAGTCGAGGCGTTTGCTCTGGTTGTTTCGCAGTAGAACCGTGGTTTCCTAACTCATCCCTTTTTCAGGTGGCTCGAATATATTGCTCGACCGAGACGGTATTCTCGAGTGTTTCTCCTTTTTGAAAACTCACCAAGTTTCGGAGGGCCATTGCGCCACAAGCACGATCTCTATCAACTGTAGCGCCTCCCATATGAGGCAATAAAGTCGCATTGGGCAATGAACACAATGGAGAATCCATTGGCAGAGGCTCCGTTTCAAAAACATCCAGTGCCACTTTGATTTTGCCTTCACGGGCGACTCGAATCAACGCTTCTTCATCCACCAATTTGCCACGTCCCAGATTTACAAAACTGGCTCTTTGAGGAAGTAGCCTTAACAGTCTTTCATCGACAGATCGTTCCGTCTTTTCGGTCAATCCCTGCAGTTCGACCAGAACATCTGAAGTCGAAAACAGATCCTCTATCTTCTCACATTGTTTAACATCATATTCATCAAAAATCGACTGAGGGATATCTCCAACATCGTAGGCCGAACCGATGATATTAAAAGGCTCTAGCAAGCGGCAAAGGGCCTGGGCAATATTCCCAAACCCATGAAAACCGACTCTTTTCCTGTAGAGACTTTGAGAGGCTAAAGCCCTATGCCGCCACTCCCCTCTTTCTTTCAGGTTGGTCGCAAAGCTCTGCATATCGCGCAGGGAACACAGAATCAACATCAAAGCACATTCCGCTACATATGGGCCAATCAGCTTGCCCCAATTGGTTACCACCAGCCCCTTCTCAATCATTTCCGAGGTTACCTTCTCTCGCGTGCTTCCCGCCAAATAACAAAAATACCGAAGACTCCCACCTTGCGAAGCCAATGCCTCCGGAAAAAGTGAAGGCATCTGCCAAGCGCCCAGCACTACCTCCGGTTGTACCTCAGCAATTACAGATGTCCAATTCCCACTAACAGGGTCTGTCCAATGAACTTCATATCCAGAAAGCAATGACGCACTCTCAAGAGCTTCATCCGGAAAAAACCGGAGTTTTTCTTCTTCCGTTAGTGCAATCAATAATCTGAGAGAGGGATTCTTTTCACTCATACCGATTCCTTCATTACATCACTTAAATCAAATGGACACTCCATTTCCCCACTCAAACAAGCTGCCTCTAAAAAAGCAACTCCCTCTATTGTTTCCTCCTGAGAGACCGGAGCATCGCCTCCGTTCCCAAACGAAACCAAATCTCGAAGTAATCCGGCATATCGATCTTCAACAGAATCGACTGTTGTAAAGGGAAAGGTCTGATCAACCTGATTGATTAAACCACTAAAACTTCGCTGCACTCCATGTTGACAGGAGATTACACCCCTACTGCCGTCAGGCCAGACGCCGGATATAACTTCCACCTCTCCATTGCGATAAGTGCTGACATTTGAACAGCCCGTACCCATAATCGAATACAGTATTTCAACGGAATGAATCCCATACCAAAACCGTCCGTGCCGTCCCGGCTCTAATGGCCAGGGGCCTGCCACATAAACATCCACTGAGGCATCAGTATTTCGACCACCTTTTTCACCAACTACTTTCACTAAATCAGACGTATAGCGCCAGACGGATGATGAAAACCAGCGGACTCCCGCCGAAAGAGACAACTCCAGCATGGCACGAGCATCTTTCCAATTAGTGGCTAGAGGTTTATCGATAAAAATCGGTTTTCTAAATTTGGCAACACGTTCAAATTGTTCCCGGTGAACCCTTCCATCCACGGATGTGATCATAATAAGGTCACATTTTTCCGCTACTTCTTCCGTGGAGTCCACTATCTCAACCCCGAAAGAATTCTGCAATGTTTTCGTAAAGCCATCAACTCGCGAAAAACTCAGTTCCCAATCAGGAGAGCCTCCGGGATAAGCCACCACAATCTTTGCACCAGGGACAAATCCAACCGCTTGAGAATCATTGAGCTGTTGCGCAAAACGAACACAATGACTCGAATCCAAGCCTATCAAACCTACTCGCAAGGACTTTGTTTTATCTTTATCACTCTTTTTATTCACACTGAATAAGTCGACTGAAAGGAATAACTTCCGGAGCCAATCCGAACACATCCATTATCACTTTCTATTTTCTCGCCGTTTTCTTGAATCGAATCCACATCGTCGGTAGGGAGCCATACTTCTGCCTTTGTATTCGCCGGAATCGAAACTTCCAAAGAGAAAAGTTCATCTTTCACTTTCCAGGAAACTTTAATGGGGCCTCGAACTGATTGAAACTCTACCTTAGCGTAGGTCATGACATTGCCTGGCTGCGGCCGAATGATAATCTTCTTATAACCCGGACACTCCGGATCAATATCCAATCCAGCCACCACACTGTAAAGCCACTCGCCAATAGAACCATAAGCGTAGTGGTTAAATGAATTCATGCGTGGAGCTTGAAAGCCCTTATCATGGGTCCAGCCATCCCATCGTTCCCAAATAGTGGTAGCCCCTTGAGTAACCGCATAGAGCCAGGATGGCCACTTCGTTTGCTGAAGGAGTGCATAGGCCACATCCAGTCTTCCTTCATTGGATAAAGCGTAGGGAAGATAAGAACATCCCACAAAACCAGTGGATAGCTGCATGCCTCTTTTTTCAATATCGGCTACCAAAGCTTTCAGAACCGCCGGTCTATCTTTTTCTTTCGCTAAACCAAAATGTAAGGCGAGAACACAAGCCGTCTGGGTACCACTGGCAACTTGGCCCTCATTACTAATATATTTTTCTTGAAAAGCCTCACCGATTTTTTCCCTCAAAGCCAAAAGATATTCCTCATCTTCTTTTTTGCCCAAAATCCCAGCAATCTTTCCCAGCAACGAAACACTGTAGGCAAAGAAAGCCGTCCCCAAAAGATCTTTTGGAGTCTCTGCCTTAATGGAGAGCCAATCCCCAAACCCCTGCCACAATGAACCTTCATAAGCATGAACATAATCTTTTGAATTATTTTCAAGATAAGTGATAAAAGCCCGCATAGAGTCATAATGCCGCTCCAGTAATCGCGTATCTCCATAACAACAATAAATAATCCACGGGCAGATAATCACCGCATCCGCCCAACCAGGTCCACCGTTTTCCCGATGATCGATAAAAACGGAAGGGGCAAAGCGGGCGATTGCTCCGGATTCTGTCTGCCCATCCGCCATATCCTGCTGCCATTTGGTAAAAAATGAAGCAACATCTCGGTTAAAAGCCGCTGTCCGGATAAAGATCTGAGCATCCCCCGTCCACCCCATGCGCTCATCTCTCTGCGGACAATCCGTCGGCACTTCCATAAAATTTCCCCGCTGACCCCAGTCGATATTGCTCTGTAGTTGATTTACCAATTCATCGGAACATTCAAACATTCCGGTTTTGGGTGTATCCGAATGAATGACGATTCCCGTTACAGTGTCTTCATCGACTTCTCCATCATACCCAAAAAGTTCGACATAGCGAAATCCATGAGACGTAAAATGAGGTTCAAAAACTTCAATCTCTCCTGTTCCTTTCAGCGTATAATTTTCAATCGAAACAGCCGAACAAAGGTTCTCATAATAAGGCCGACCTTCTTCATCCAGGATTTCCGAATGTCTCAGCTTCACTGTCTGCCCCGCTTTCCCTTTAACTTTCAACCGGACAAACCCAACCATGTTTTGTCCCAGATCAAAAAGACTACGACGTTCTTCCACAAATCCTGGGATGACAATAGTTGAAATCTCTTTCGGTTTTAGCTCTTCTACCTTCCTAACTGGAGGACCTCGTCGGGCAACCAGGCTCAACCCAGGATCCGCAAAAGGTTTCACCGCCCGCCAATCATCTTGCATAAACCCGGGGGAATTCCATCCCGGGAATTCCAAACGCGCATCATAACTTTCTCCTTTTAAAAAGTCTGACTCTAAAATCGGCCCATAAGCAAAAGTCCATTGCTCATCCGATGTAATACATTCTCGACACCCATCCACATACTCTACTTCGAGCTGTAAAAACATTCTTGGCCGATCCCCATATGTTTGGCGTCCTTTGCACCCTAAATAACCGCAATACCATCCATCGCCCAGAATTGATCCGATACAATTTTCTCCTTCATTTAAAAGATCTGAAATATCATACACATCGTATTGAACGCGCTTGCGATAATCCGTCCATCCCGGGCCAAAGAGAACGTCTCCCACCCTTCTCCCATTCAAAGAGACTTCAACCAATCCCAAGGCCGTGACATACAAACGGGCCTTTGCAATCGATTGCTTTAAGGTGAATTCCCGACGCAGGAAAGGGCAAGGAACCGTAGTCCATTTTCCGCCTTGCAAATCAGCTCCAATCCACTTCGCCTGCCAATCATTTTCCTCAAGCAATCCCATTTCCCAATAAGAGACTTCCGACCAATCGGACTTTTCTCCCTCTTTATCCCAAACCTGGACCTTCCACCATACTCGCTGACGAGATGGCAACGGTTTGCCTTCATACACAATATGGATACTCTCATCAGAAGCCACTTTGCCAGTATCCCAGAGATCCCCCTTTCCTTCACTCAGGATCTCCTCCGATGAGGCACAAAGAATCCGATAAGCCAATTGTTTAGCCTCTCTTTTTTCAGAAAAAAGGGTCCAACTCAAACGAGGTTGTCTCTCTTCCAAACCGATAGGATTTTGGAAATATTCACACTTAAGGTTTTGAGGAAACATTCAGAAATTATGCTGGGATTTTCTTTCAGCTGTCACGCCAGATCTTCTACTGCGTTGAAGAAATAGCTACACCTAATCGAATCATTAGAAAATCGTATCTCTTCGCTATATTTTCCAAATATCCGATTATTTCGAAATCAAAACATTGCCTAAAAACCGAATATGAACCGACCCATGGCAGATCCAATACGATACACAAAGACTTTGATCTATCTCTATGCTTCTAATCCCTCAGACAGTATAAGCTGACTGGAAAGAATAGCTACCGGAGCCAATGCAAATGCATCCATTGTCATTTTCTATCTTTTCACCACTTTCCTGAATCGAATTCACATCATCGGTAGGAAGCCATACTTCAGCCTCTGTATTTGCTGGAATCAAAACCTCCATGAAGAAAAGTCCATCTTTGACTTTCCAGGAAAGTTTGATCAGCCCATAAATCGACTGAAACTCTACCTTAGCATAGGTCATGACCTTTCCCGGCTGTGGTCGAATAATCATTTTCTTATAACCAGGACACTCCTGAGCAATATCCAATCCGGCCACTACACTGTAAAGCCACTCACCAATAGAGCCATAGGCGTAGTGATTAAATGAATTCATACCCTTATCCTGAAACCCTTTATCATGGGTCCATCCATCCCATCTTTCCCAAATGGTGGTAGCCCCCTGCGTGACCGCATAGAGCCAAGATGGCCATTTGGTTTGCAGCAGCAGCGCATAAGCCACATCCATTTTCCCTTCATTGGATAAAGCATAGGGAAGATAAGAACAGCCGACAAAGCCAGTGGAAAGCTGCATGCCTCTTTTTTCAATATCCGCCACCAATGTATTCAAAATCGCTGGTCTGTCCTTCTCTTTCGCTAATCCAAAATGTAAAGCGAGAACACAAGCCGTCTGTGTCCCACTGAAGATTTGGCCATCCTCACTAATATACTTTTTTTGAAAAGCTTTCTCTATTTTTTCTCTCAGAGCCAAAAGATATCCCTCATCTTCTTGTTTATCTAAAACTCGAGCGATTTTTCCTAACAATGAAACACTGTAGGCAAAGAAAGCCGTGCCCAAAAGATCTTTTGGAGTCTCTGCATTAATAGACAACCAATCTCCAAAGCCCTGCCATGAAGAACCCTCATAAGCATGAATATAGTCTTTTGAATTGTTTTCGAGATAAGTGATAAAACGCCGCATGGAATCGTAATGACGCTCCAGTAGCCGAGTATCTCCATAACATCGATAGATAATCCAGGGACAGATAATAACCGCATCAGCCCATGCCGGTCCCCCTTCTCGATAATCGGTAAAGACGGAAGGAGCAATCCTGGCAATCGCCCCGGATTCCGTCTGCCCATCTGCCATATCCTGCTGCCACTTCGTGAAAAACGAAGCAACATCGTGATTGAAGGCCGCCGTTCTGATAAAGACTTGGGCATCTCCCGTCCAACCCAAACGCTCATCCCTCTGGGGACAATCGGTTGGCACTTCCAGAAAATTACCACGTTGCCCCCAATCAATATTACTCTGTAGTTGATTTACCAATTCATCAGAACACTCGAACGTCCCGGTTCGAGCCGTATCTGAATGGATGACAATTCCCGTTATGGTATCTTCATCGACTTCTCCATCGTATCCGATGAGCTCAACATAACGAAAACCGTGGAACGTAAAATGAGGCTCATAAACTTCAGTTTCGTCAGTCCCTTTCAATGTATAGCTGTCAGTCGAATCGGCTGAACGAAGATTCTCATAATAGGGAGCTCCTTCCTCATCGAGGATTTCCGCATACCTCATCTGCACGGTAAGCCCTGCTTCGCCTTTTATTTTCAGACGAACAATTCCTACCATATTCTGCCCCAGATCAAAAAGCCAATGACGCTTTACGGCAATCCTCTCGAGTACAACAGTCGAAATCTCTTTCGGCTTTAGTTCTTCCATTTTTCTCACAGGAGGGCCACATCGCGCTACACGCTTTAACCCCGGGTCTGCAAAAAGCTTCACTGGTCGCCAGTCAATTTGAGAAAACCCTGGCAGATTCCACCCTGGGAACTCCAACCGTGCATCATAATGCTCTCCCATCAGGAAATCAGAAGCCAGAATAGGACCAAAAGCAAAGGACCATTGCTCGTCTGATGTAATACATTCCCGTGAACCATCTCCATATTCCACTTCCAATTGAAGGAGCATTTTCGGCTCATCTCCATATTGCTGACGTCCTTCGGATCCCAAAAAACCACAGTACCAGCCATCACCCAAAACGGATCCAATACAATTGGCTCCCTCCTCTATCAAATCTGAAACATCGTGGACATCGTATTGAACACGTTTTCGATAGTCAGTCCATCCCGGGCTGAACAGGACATCTCCCACTCTTTTTCCATTCAAATGCACCTCAACCAATCCCAAAGCTGTGACATACAAACGTGCCTTTGCCACTGGTTTTTTCAGCACAAATTCTCTCCGCAGAAAGGGACAAGGAACCGAAACCCATTTACCACCTCTCATATCCGATCCAATCCATTCTGCCTGCCAATCATCTTTTTCCAGCAATCCCATTTCCCAATAGGAAATATCAGACCAATTGGATTTTTCTCCCTTATTATCCCAAACCTGCACCTTCCACCACACTCGCTGACGAGACTCTAACTTCTCTCCCTCGTAACCAATATGAATGCTCTCACCAGATTCCACTTTACCGGTATCCCAGAGATCCCCCTTCCCTTCACTCAGGATCTTTTCCGATGAGGCACAGAGTATCTGATACGCTGATTGCTTTTCGTTCTTTCTATCTGAGGACAAGATCCAACTCAGACGAGGAAGACGCTCTTCGATACCAACAGGGTTGTGGAAATACTCACATCGGAGATTTTGAGGAAACATCCCGAAAGTATGTTGTGATCCTCTCCAAGCTGTCACGCCAGATTTTCATTCAACATAAATATTTACGCTTAAAAAAATTATGTCGATACAGGTCTGGCATGCGCATGCGGATCTCCTTCATCAAGCACGAGATCTGATGGCCACTTCAGTTCGATACCATTTTTTTCCAACTTATCCTGAAAGCGCTTCAACTCCTCTTTGTTTCGGTAGACTGTGCGGGGAGTTTGTTTCTTTTGCAAACAATAGGCTGCCAAGCTTCCGGCCACTTCTCCAATATTCCACTCCACCGGATGTAAGCGATAACAACCATTGGTAATATGTGTCGTCCCGATATTTTTTGCCGCCGGTAACATATTTTCCATCTCAACCGGAATCAACGCTCCTAACGGAATCTGGAAAGGTAATGATTCCACATCAATGTAATTGTCTCCCCCGGTAGAGGGATGTAGATCGATTCGATAGTAACCTATCCCAACAGAATCTTCGAATTTCGCAGCCAATTGCTCTCCGGGTCGGGAAGCAGCCGCGACATGATGTTCACAGATAGTAAACTCTGCTTTGATGCGTC
>JANQKU010000233.1 GCA_028280955.1 Opitutaceae bacterium | reverse complement strand
CAGATCCAATAAACTTCTAGCATGGTGCTGGATCAATTTTTTAATCGGAGGAGTGGTTTTTTCTTTTTAACTCTTTTTTGCGTCTGAGTGGCTTCTTTTATATTTTTACTTTCTTTCAAGTGCTCTTTGACCGCTCAGTCAAATGTGCTTTGACTGTCGGATCAACACCCCTTTGACAACGTTGTCAGTACTGCTTTGACCGAACATCTATGACGGATTTGATAAAATCTTTCACACAACTGCCTTGTTAGGATTGTTCAGTCTCGTTTAGGTAAGTTATTTGAATATTGAAAGTATAGTCTGAAAGCACAGTTCTCATGGATGTAATTTCTACGTATTGAGGTGGCGGAAACTCGATCCCTGATAGTATGTTGGATATGTCTCTAGTAACAGATGAAGGAAAATTTGTTTCGCTCCATGTTATTTTGTATCTACTTGTTCTATCTACATATACGGATACTTTACCATGTTGACGATATGGGTTTTCTGGTTGAACCAATTCTTGAATTTTTGGTAAGACTTGCCGTTCTAGAATCTGGGAGATTACTGTTTGAGTAGCGTATTTATCTCCTGCTCTTGTTTTAAATTTAGTTCCAAGATCTGAATCGTCAGCAATTAGTGACTCCAGATGGAGCGCAAATGGAGATTTTTTTTCTTTGTCGAGAGAAACAGACAATTTGTATGCCTCTAAGTTCTTTATATTTCTCAGTCCTTCAGATCCCAAACCAACTACTGTTAGAATGATCGAAAAAATCATGAACAAATGAATAGACCGCAGCATGACTTTTCTCGGGTCAGATCGCTTTTGTTCTGTTCTCAAGAGTAAATAGGATAGAAATGCCAAAAGGAAACCCAGACCAATTACCCCGTAGCTGAGAATTTGTATTACATTGAGGTTGTTCATTTTTTTACCTAACGTCAAGGTGGTGAGACGAGGCGTTAGCCGAGTTTCACCGACCGCCTTGTTCTCGTAATCATATTTTAGAAACTTCCTTCTGGTTTTGATTTTTCAGGATGAAATCTCCTTTTGGGTGAAATTGGATTCTTTGAAACGCGGAAGTGTAGACAAGAAGCTACTTCCTTTCCATCTACTTTTCGACCGACCCAATCGAGGTTTATTATTTCTACAAATGCCCAACGTACATTTTTTCCATCCTCATTTTTATATTTTGTTTCTTTTTCTTTTCCTAATTCAAGGGCTTTCTCAAAGGCATGCTCATGGTCCTTTGCCCTAAAAACTATAACAGATTCATCGTAGTGATTTTTCTTACGCAGCTTTCCGTCATCTACTAGGATAATATAAAGTAATCTGGCACTGTAGAATTCCATTTTGTTTGAGAACGTCAAAGTGTATCACGGAGTGAAGCGCGGAGCGCGTAACGGAGTTGATACCACTGCCTTGTTAGGGTTTTCATTATGGAACGGCGATTTTCTTGATAATCTCGATCAATGATTCGGTGACCTTCTCCGCAACCTTTGCTGAAAATGGCCTCTCCCCGTGGACAATAGAATTGCGTGTCTGTAATGCCTCATCAAGAGCGATCACATCGTTCTTGTCCAACTTGCCTTCTTCATAGAGGCGAGAGATGACTGAGCGTAGTGAATGCCGATTGAAGTCTTCGTTATCCTTCTCTAGAGTTTCTTTACTGATCCGCTCAAATCGAACCCAAGTGTCCAAAAAGGATGTAACACTCTCATACTCGCTCATCTTTTCCATTTCTTCTACTTCACGCTCTTTGCGTAGCACTATCATTGTTCGCGACATCAAGGCTAAAGCAATACCGATACCAGCTATCATCAGCGATACCTGCTGCTCAATCGACAGCTCAAAAGGGAGAAGTGTTAGGAGGAAGTATCCACCGGCCATTATAGCAAGTAGAAGACCCATCAGTGAATAAGCCCTTAGAATAAAATCCAATTTTCGACGCATTCTCCTGCGCTTCCCAAGGTCGTAAAAAGCTTCATTGTATCTTTCTCGTTCCATAGCGCTCACTCCTTTAGGGTTGAAATCGTTACGGTTAGGATGGCAGCTGCAACTACGAGAATGAAAAACACCATGTAGCCGCTATCTTGAAGCTTACTCTCGTCATACATAAGCCCCGCTACCAAGGCTAAGACTGCTGCCGCTATTCGGAGAATCTTCAACCCAAGGCTCTTTTTCGGTGCCCCCAAGCCCCGCCGCAAAAGGATGGTTGCATCATTGACCATACCGCGAGTCACTTCGGGGTTTCCGCCCGTCGAATTTCGGCCAGCTTCAATTCTATTGGCTTCTTCGATTAGGTTGGTCGCGTATTCTGATGCGGCTTTACGCAAGTGCTCGCAGGCATCAGGGCTGAACCCCCTGAGGTCGTCATCGGGTATTTGTATATCTACAGGCATTATTTTAAATTTTCTTCCCTAACGTCAAAGTGAGGGATTACGACCGCGGAGCGGGAAGTAATTCCTCCTCCACTGTCTTGTTCTGTCAAGATTATGTATCAACAGGCACATATTGGAAAGTTAAGCGTTACCATACTTGTTATGATAGTATGCGGATCTTGCTTCTTCCATTCCTAAGAAATGGGAGGCAACGTCTTGGGGAAGACCTGAAACGCTTATGATTCTCCCGATTTCTTCAGTTGATATTTCCATGGGCTTTCCAAAACCACTAAAAAGCTTCTCTTTTGTTTTTTCTAATTCCGTGTTGAAAATCTCAATAGCTACAACTCTTGGATCATCGCTTAGAATAAGTTTCGGGGCGGCTGTATATCCTCTTTTGAGAGCTACTTTTTCATCCGGTAAAAATAACACTCTTTCAGGCTGAAATTGATGGGGCGTAATATCAAATTTCTTTTTCTTGTATTTATCCATCCAGATCGCGTGAGCTTCTCCTTGAATGCACTTGTCTTCGTATTCGTTGAATATCCAACCAGTGATCATCGAGCCGCCCATTCGCTCTATTTTTTCTTCGACGTTCACAAAGCATCTTTTAGGGTTCGCCAATTTATCTGGGAGACATGCAACCGATATAAGTGTTTCGGAACTAAATGTCTTTATAAACTCGTTAAGCTGCTTTGTCCGCTTTTCGAGAATTCTAGTCCTGACGGGTTGTTTGAGGATTCTTTCGTATTGAGGATTCATTTTTTTCAGAACAGTAGTTATAATGCTCCTGCAGGAACAAATAACAGGGAAATTCCGGTGTTATTGGACTTTTGAGGAGTGGGTGAGGGGATTTGCATGTGGCAGATACTAGAAAATTTCTTGCCTTCTATCAACGGAATATTGGGTATTCGTATAGACCTGCTACTCGCTGAGTATCTTGCTGGACAGAGTCCATCTTGGTTTCTTTCCAGAACCCAAAAAGGTCTCACTGATAAAGGAGACACCTTTTACGAACAAACGATTCCAATTGTTTTCCCTAACCTAGCTTCAGAAGCAGGATTCTGTGGATGTCACGGATGACTTCGTAGGTTGTGATTCCTGCTCCAACGATGAAAATCGTCCGCATCGCTTACTCGGTCTCATTTTAATAATTTTCCAAAATACTCTCAACGGCCCTTTTGGCAGAGCGCGCTGCGGTATGTACACTGCTCCAATCATCCCCGTCCGTATAGGCATCGCCAGCGAAAAACAGCCGATTATCAACTGCTTCGCCTAATCTTCGCACAACTCTCCAATTTTCATGATCTACGACATAGGCCCCATTGGCAAACGGGTCGGCATCCCAGTTCTGGAAGACGTGCTTGATGTAGCTGCCTGAAGCGTTGTGACCGAAAAGTTCGTCGAGTTCATCAAGAATATGGGCAACCAGCTCGTTGTCATTTAATCCAAGATACGGTTGCGCAGCTGAGCCAACGGCAAACAGACCCAGGATGTTCTGAGAGGTGTTTTGGCCGTAAGCCGCATCGTAATATAGTTTTTGGCCAGCGGTCTCAGGGTTCATTTTATACTCCACAAGGACGGGATAGAATTTTTCAGAAAATTCGATAAATGCCTTACAACCACTCCAGATCCGGACCTTCTCGATCGCTTTTTGCTTTTTGGGAGGCAAACGGGGAATGAACGTAATCGCACCCATTTGAAGTCTTTTTACCGGTATCGTGACAATGACCTGGCTGGCTTCATAAACCTTGTCATTTGCCCTTACGCGGCAGATGTTGTCTGAATAATCAATAGCGTCTACGATAGAATTGTAGGTAATATGTGATTTGATCGAACCGAGGATGTATCGCTCGTAGAAATCGAACCAAGTGGAGTTGATGAACTTACTATCTTCCGTGAAACCGGCCTCCTTCAAACTGAGTCGCTCGCCTTCATAAACGACGTAATCGACGTCCGGATCGTAGTGCCTGGTGTTGATATCTATCCTTACCGAATCGTCATTGACGATCTCTTTTAGGATTTTCGGCTCAACGTGGATCCACTCTGCACCCAGAGGAATTGGAAAGTTCGCGAACTCAGTCGTATGTTTCATGCGACCCCCGTGAAT
>JANQKU010000212.1 GCA_028280955.1 Opitutaceae bacterium | reverse complement strand
CTCCGTGGCAGACGGGAAAAAGGAATGAATGCAGCTGATGCTATCCGCTATACACTCCATACGGTTGGCGCTGCCATGTTCGTCAATTCACTTATTCTTAGCTTTGGCTTTGGTGTTCTGGCCATGTCCACTTTCAAAATCAACGCAGAGATGGGGCTGTTAACGGCCCTGGCTGTTCTTATCGCCCTATTCTTTGATTTCCTCCTCCTCCCAGCCATTTTAATGGCAGGTTCAAAATTTCGTTCAACCGTTACAAAAACTAAAACCCAGCTTGTTCTGACAGAAAATGAAAAAACAAAATCCGCTCCAGCTAACTTATAATTCAACTCCACTATGGTTTATTGCCGTACTGACTTTATTCAGCGCAACCCTGACAATAGCTGAAACACTCGAAGAAAAAGGATATGCCATTGCCGCTCGTAGTGATCGATCAGATACAGGATTTGGCGATAGCTCTGTCAAACTCAGTATGGTTTTGCGCAATGCAGCAGGCCAGGAAACAACTCGCAGTCTTCGCATCAACACTCTCGAAAAAGCCAATGAAGATGTAGGCGATAAAAGTCTCGTCGTTTTTGACAGCCCACGCGACATCGATGGGACAGCGCTACTCTCTCATGCCCAAATATTGGAGCCTGACAACCAATGGCTCTATCTACCGGCCTTAAAACGAATCAAGCGTATTTCTTCAGCCAATAAATCAGGCCCTTTTGTCGGCTCTGAATTCGCCTTTGAAGATTTCACCTCTCTTGAATTGAATAAATTTTCTTATAAATTTCTCAAAGAAGACACACTTGATGGGCTACAGGTGGATGTTGTCGAACGCTACCCTCGCTATAAAAATTCTGGCTACACCAAACAAATTGCCTGGATTGATCAGGAAATTCATCAAATCCGCAAAGTTGAATTCTATGATCGTCGTGACAGCCTGCTTAAAACCCTTATTTTATCTGACTACCAGAAATATGGAGAAAATATTTGGAGAGCTCAAAAACTTCAAATGACGAACCACTTAACTGGCAAAAGCACCGATTTACTTTACTCAGATTACGAATTCCAGACCGGACTCAATGAGAGAGATTTTATAAAGTCTGCTCTCAACCGTATTCGCTAGTAAAAACACGACCGAAGAAGCAGAAACTTCTTCGGTTCTTTCTTTCCCCAACGCTATGCTAAAAACATATCGAATTTTAGTTCTCACCACTCTTCTATTATCTACTTCTCTAAAAGCTGAAAGTGATCTGAAAGGAGAACTCGGCTTTGAAACCCGATGGTTTCCTGATGATCCAGCGGATAGCCGGCAATTCGACGGTTTCCAGACCTCTTTTCATTTTGAACCTGAGTGGTCATGGGAAAATCAAAGTCGCTCGCAACAAGCCAAAATTACTCTTTTCGGAAGAGTGGACAATCGCGATGATGAAAGAACCCATGTCGACCTCAGAGATATGTATTGGCAATGGGTCAATAACCAATGGGAAGTCTTAATTGGGATCAACAGAGTCTTTTGGGGAGTCGCCGAGTCACGCCACCTGGTGAATACCATCAATCAGATCGATCAAGTCGAATCCATCGATGAAGAGTCCTTTCTCGGACAACCGATGGTCAATCTAAGCTATGAAAGTGATTTCGGAAGATTCAGTCTTTATCTGATGTCAGGATTTCGAGAGCGCACTTTCCCCGATGTTGAAGGTCGATTTCGAACGCCAATTCCAGTTGACCCCGATCAGGCTTTCTATGCATCCGGGCTCGATCAATGGCATCCAGAAACTGCCTTACGCTATACCACCGTTCTTGGAGATTGGGACATCGGAGCCCATATTTTTCATGGAATCGGGCGCGAACCTACCCTGTCACCCAATCAAGACTTCAGCCGCTTGATCCCTCAGTACGAATTGATCACTCAGGCCGGCCTCGACCTTCAATACACTCGCGAAGCCTGGCTCTGGAAACTGGAAACTCTGGTTCGAAAAGGCCAAGGAAAAACGTTTTTCGCGATGGTTGGTGGATTCGAATACACCCTCTATCAAATTCTGAACAGCAATTATGATTTAGGACTCCTGGCAGAGTATCTCTACGATGATCGAGGAGGATTAGGTTCTACTGTCACTCCCTTCGACAATGATCTCTTTCTCGCCTTCAGGCTAGCTCTCAATGATATCAATGACACAGCTTTGCTTGCTGGCGTTTTTGTCGACCTGAATGATGGCAGTGGTTCTCTCAGAATAGAAGCCGAACGACGCTTAAACGATTTTGCAACTATTGAAATAGAAGCTCAGGGCTTTCACTCCGATAATTCAAACAGTGATCTCAATGCTTTTAAAGAAGACTCCTATATCGGAATTTCTCTAAATTTTTATTACTGAAAATCATCAAAAGATCGTATCAATCGAAGAACAGGTAAGAACGGAACCAATAAAGCGATCGAAGAATTTTCCGATAGCCTCTAAAACATTTCTATGCTACCGCTTTCTCGATGACCCAAGGAAGCGAAACACAAACTCTTGAGGTAACTAAGGAGATGGTCCAAGGGGCTCTATCCTTCGAACAAGGAGATGATTGGTTGAAGCCGTGGCGACTACCCTTCGATGAAATCGAGCTATTCCATCCAGAACTTGCTATACGAGCCGAAAAGTGCGCTGGTGTTCGTCTGCGCTTCAGGACAAACTCGACGACAATCACCTTACAATTGGCATCCCCAGGTGCCATTGCACAGGATAATGGACACCCTACTCGCTTTGATCTGAGTACTGGATCGGATTTATTAGCCAGTATCGCACCAGAAGAAGGCTCAACTGAAATCACCTTCTCCGGATTAAGCGGTGAAAAAACCTACGAGCTCTGGCTTCCACTTTTTATCCCCTGCAAGCTGAAGACTCTCAAGATAACCAAAGAAGCTCTTTTTGAAATACCTGAAGATCTTCGAAAACATTGGGTAACTTACGGAAGTTCGATCACACACTGCGCTACCGCTCATAGTCCAGCTCGTAGTTGGCCGGCCGTTGTCGCACGAACCCATGACTTGCATCTGACCTGTATGGGATTCGGAGGCAACTGCCATCTGGAAACAGTCGTTGGACGAGTTTTACGTGATACTCCTGCCGATATCATGACCATGAAACTAGGCATAAACACCACCTGTAGCCTGAGTGAACGTACCTTCTATTCCGCTACGATGGGCTTGGTTAAGCTCGTTCGAGAAAAGCAACCCAATATACCCATAGGTATTATCTCTCCAATTATCAATCCTCCCAGAGAATCGATTGAGATCGAAAATGGCCATAATCTGCAAAGCATGCGCCAGACCTTGGAAAAAAGTGTTAAAACCCTACAAGACTACGGTGATAGCAAAATCGAGTATTTTAATGGACTCAACATTATCGGCGAAGCTGACACTGGTTGCTTACCAGATGAACTCCATCCAGACGGAGACGGCTACCAACTCATGGGAGCTCGTATCGCTGACTATATCTTAAGACCTCTCATCGACAAGTATCTGTCGTAAAACGACATGGGAAAATATTTCCCATGTTAGGATATTATGAAAAAACAGGAAATCACGTATTGACGTGACACTTTTCATTGGCAGGCTAGAAAAATTGTAGGCGGCGAGTCAGACATTGATTGGACACCGACCACTCGGTTTGTCCACTCGGCTTTTTTCAACGGACAGCTGATGTTGGTGTCTGACCCGCCACCATACCAATTATAATAACGGTAGAAGGGGCGCCTAACACTAATCATAAATATACCCAAATATAGGTAGTCGTTTCTGATTTTAAGAAATAAGTTCAAAAAACAGAAATGCCTATATTCTTAAAAAATGTCGCACGACGAAGAGCTGAAAAGCTGAAATTTATGTTTTATTGCCAAAGGAAGGTAATCCGGCCAAAGCCATTCCGATTTCCTCTTCCGGAAACTCGTAATCCTCGAGTTTACCTTCATGAAAATCGATGTAAGCCTGCATATCGAAATGTCCATGCCCAGAGAGACAGAAAAGAATCGTTTCATCCTTGCCCTCTTCTCGACAACGTTCCGCTTCTCGGATGGCGCTGATCACTGCATGAGTCGACTCTGGTGCAGGAATGATCCCCTCTGCCTTGGCGAAATCGACTCCTCCTGTAAACGCTTCGATCTGATTATAAGCCTGAGCTTCCAGTAAACCCAAATTCATGGCATGGCTGACCAATGGCGCCATCCCGTGATAACGGAGACCCCCACTGTGAAAACTGGGAGGCACGAATGTACTACCCAAAGTATTCATCTTTACCAAAGGTGTCAGATGGGCTGTATCACCAAAGTCGTAGCGCAAGGGCCCCTTCGTCAATGTCGGACAAGCTAATGGTTCAACAGCTATGATACGAATATCTCTTCCACGCCGCAATTTCTCTCCAATAAAAGGAAAGGCAATTCCGGCAAAATTGGAACCACCACCCGCACAGCCGATCACCACATCTGGTGAATCCTCTGCCATCTCCATTTGCTTGAGAGACTCCAAACCTATCACTGTTTGATGTAAAAGGACATGATTCAAAACACTCCCTAGACAATACTTCGTATCATTATTTTTTGCAGCTACCTCGACTGCTTCGGAAATCGCTATCCCCAGAGAGCCAGAACAATCAGGATCCTTTTCTAAAATCGCACGTCCTGCTTCTGTCGTCTCACTTGGGCTGGCAATGCACGAAGCCCCATATGCTTCCATCAAAGCTCTTCGATAAGGCTTCTGATTATAGCTGACCTTTACCATATGAACTAGACATTCCAGTCCAAACATCTGGCAGGCCATCCCCATTGAAGAACCCCATTGCCCTGCTCCCGTTTCCGTCGATATTTTCTTCACTCCCTCCTGTTTATTGTAATAGGCCTGAGGGACTGCTGTGTTGGGCTTGTGTGAACCACTTGGGGAAACACCCTCATATTTATAATAGATTTTGGCAGGTGTCTTGAGGGCTTGTTCCAACCGCCGCGCGCGATAAAGCGGTGTACAACGCCATTGCGCTAAAATCTGCCGAACCTCATCTGGAATCTCGATCCAACGTTCGGAAGATACCTCCTGTTCAATCAAAGCCATAGGGAAAAGAGGTGCCAGATCCTCCGGCCCAATTGGCTCTCCCGTTCCTGGGTGCAGGACAGGTGGCGGTGCCTCGGGAAAATCCGCAGCAATATTGTACCATGCCTTGGGCAGTTCAGAATCGGGTAAGAGATATTTAATCGAATCCATAACAACTACAGGTTGCGAAGAGACAGAATGTTTAATCTAAATCTCACAGACAAGACAGATCAAAATAAAGAAAATCGTCTAAAATCTCTGCTCAACGTTACGCACCTTGAGCTAAATCAAAGTCTCACCATATTAACTCCAGAGAGGATTCCTCGACACTTAAGTATCGCCTTCTACTACGGCCAATAAACAGCCATTTTCTGGCGCAAGAAAGAAACACTGCGCTGCATCTGTTCAAAGCCATCCACACCATCTTCAATACTCACCCAACCGTCAAATCCTGCTTCTTTTAGGCAACTGAAAATAGCATCATAATTATTTAACCCCTGGCCGATCTCACCATGGCTCAATCGTTGAGCATAACCCATGCTATCCATTTCTTCCTGGCGCAGATCTTCGATGGTCCCTTCCAACAAAAAACGATCACTGGCATGCATTGTCACAACCCGATCTTTGATTTTTTCCAAAAGTTCGAGCGGATCTTCTCCAGCTAAAATCGTATTGCTGGGATCATAGTTCACTCCGAAGTGAGGTGACTCGATCCGACCGATCAGATCACAAAAGACATCCATATGCTGAGCAAACTCAGGAAAGCTCCAGTAATTATCTTTATAGTGATTTTCCAGGATGAGTCTTACACCTCTTTCAGCCGCATACGGAAGACACGCTTCTATACATTCCACCGCATATAAAATACCGTCTTCACGAGATACTTCAGGGCGTCGCTGACCGGACAAAACACGACAGAAGTTCCCCCCGAAAGCCACGCACATATCGATCCAGTGTTTTTCCTTATCAATCTGCTCTTGACGAAAATTTTTATCAGGATGGGTGAAATCCGGTGAGCAACAAAGCATGGGAATAGAGCGGCCCTGATCCTCCACCATTGATCGATAGGCCGACCAACCCGTTGAATCTTTTAGATCAAGAAAATCACAATAAAACTCCAGACCATCCACATCGAGTTTCCCCGATAATTCAATCCATTCACGTAAGGACATGGAACCATCGACACAAAGTTGATCGATCCAGGCTTTGGGAAAAGCAGCTAATTTTGCCATTTGTTTTTTCTCTCTAGGTTTTGTCAAAGAAAATGGAGAAATTAATCATTCTTTACCTACGCCCCGGTAAAGTATTTGGGCAAGTAAATACGACCCAATCATGATACCTTGAAACTATCGTTTTATTTAATACTTTGACATTCGACATATTATACATCGAATATCGATGTATGCCAAAAGACAAACCAGATTTATTGAAGGGGACACTCGACCTCCTTGTTCTAAGAATCCTAAACTCAGGAGCCAGGCATGGCTACGACATCGCCAGGCATATCCAAGTTGTCTCCAAAGATGTCATTCAGATTGGAGAGGGTTCGCTCTACCCTTCACTCCATAGGTTGGAAAAACGAGGCTATATCAAAGCCAAATGGGATATCACCGAAACAGGTCGGCGAGCAAAATTTTACCAACTGACTGCCGACGGAAAAAAGAAAACCTCCGAAGAAGAGAATAAGTGGCAGGAATTCACAGCCGCCGTAAATCTCATCCTCAAGAACGGCTAATCAGTTATCATGCGACGTCTCCTTCGCAGTCTTCTTTTTCAGTTGCGCTCCTTGTTTGGCTGGAATCACAAACAAGCTGAACTCGATGAGGAACTTCAATTCCACATCGACATGGGGATTAAGGAAAGAACAGACCAAGGGATGACTCCGGAGGCCGCCCAAAGAGAGACTTTAAAAGAATTCGGAGGAATGGAGAAATACAAAGAGGACTGCCGAGATAATTGGGGCACTCGATTCTTCGTTGATTCCTTACGTAATGCTCGTTTTGGGATGCGATTGTGTTTAAGATACCAAAATTCGAGCATTCTTGCGGTGATCGTTTTGGCTTTGGAAATTTGCATCGCCGTGATGATGTTCACCATGACAACACAACTAATGGATGTCAGCGGAGGTGGTAGTCTTAATGAACGACATCTTTATCTTCAATGGGAGCTAGGCAAAAAACAGAGTATGCCTATAAGCAGCCAAGACTTCAAACATTTCCGAAAAGAGGTGGACTCATTGGAAAACCTTATGGGTATGCAAGCATCCAATTTTGAGTTCTATCTTCCATCAAATACTAAAGAAATAAAGCAATACAGCGGCATTAAGGTCACACCTAATTTTTTTGGCTATACGAATCAAGTGCCAACACATGGCCGTACTTTTGTAGAGAGCGATACTCTAACTCAAGAAAGCAATGTCGTTTTAATTTCTGATTATATTTGGAAAGACTTTTTTAGCAGAAGCATCTCTGCCCTAGGATCAGAAGCCATCATTAATGGGAAAAAATACCAGATCATTGGCGTCATGCCTCCGGGCTTTGCCTTTCCAGGAAACAAGCAGCTATGGATGCCGTCCGATTGGAAAGAATTCGATACAACTCCTCGTAGTCATGCACCTCTTATTGAAGTTTCCGGAATGCTAAAAAAAGGGTTCGATCGTGAAAAAGCAAAAATCGAGTTGGATACGATTGCAGCCAACTTAAGCACATCCTTTCCAGAGACAAATCAAGAGCGAACCCGTGTTAGAATTTCGACATACCGAGATTATTTCATCGCTCAAGAAGTAACTTTTTTTCTATTTTTTGGACTTTGTGTTTCGTGCATCGTCTTACTGATCGCATGCGCCAATCTTTTCCATATTATCATGGCGCGAACAGCTATCCGTAGCTCTGAGCTTGCGCTTCGCTCCAGCTTAGGCGCAAAACGCAGCCACGTGATCTGGCAAGTGTTGGTTGATGGGTTGATCCTTTCTGCCATGGGTTCCATTTTGGGTATTGGCTTAGCAGCAATTGGACTACAGATCGCCACTCAGCAGTTGAAGGTTTTTAATTTGCCTGCTCTTCTCGATTTCCAACTTCAGCCGAATTTCCTTTTTTTTGCTTTGGGAGCCACCTTCTTCTCCGGAATTGCCTCCAGCATCATTCCCGCCTGGCGTGCTTCAAAAATCGAAGTTTATTCGTTTTTGAAAGATGATTTCCGAAGTACTTCCAGTCTCTATATTGGAAGACTTTCCAAATGGACCGTCGTTTCACAAGTTACTTTTTCAGCAATACTGGTCTTCATCAGTGTATTCCTACTCAAATCGTTTTCCTTCTATAAAAAAGATCTTCCGTATGACGATACCTCAGTTTTGACCGCTTCATTAAACTTTGAAAACGATCCACTTTACGGAAAAGCAGGAAATAACAATCGCTTCTACTTAGAATTCAAACGGAGGATAATGAGCGTTCCCGGTGTGAAGGCTGTCGCTTTTACTGATTTCTCCACAGCAATAACCACCTCATCAAAAGGTATGATACCTGGCGATCGAATACCTTTCGAACTAGAGAGACAACCATCAGAAAATGCTTCTTCTTTAAAGAGTTCCAGTTTCGGCAGTGTAACTCCGGATTATTTGGATGTGTATGGATTAAAAATACGACACGGGAGGATGATTAATGAATCCGACACCAAAGATTCTATGAAAGTGTGTGTTGTTAATACCCATTTCGTCACGGCTCACTCAAATGATGAGGTACCTCTAGGCGAACGGATCAAGATAATTCGACCTGGAGATGATCCTGATGAATGGCTCACCATTGTGGGAGTTATTCCCAGTACCTGGGTTGCTGTACGAGAAGCTCAATCAGATATCACTTACAGCCAAATTTTCGTTCCTTTTGCGCAGACTCAAAAGAAAAGTACACGGGTGCTCCTAAACGCTCACCATGCATCTAATTATACATATGCAAAAAAAATTCAGGAAATTGTCAGAAATATTTCTCCTCAAATTCAACTCAATAAAACCATTCTCACCATCTCTGATCTATATAATCTGCTAACCGTTATTCGGAAACTCATTTTAACAGGAGCACTAGCCTTCGGTAGCGCCATACTCGTTATGTCAATGATTGGATTGTATTCTATCAATGCATTTACCGTAGAACGCAGAAAAAAAGAGTTCGGCATTCGCATGGCAGTAGGGTCGAACAGCTGGGGCATTGCTAAAAGCGTCTTAAGACCCTGGATGATAACCATTGGAATTGGCTTGATTCTAAGTGCTTTGATTATGTTAGCCACTCTCTTTCTCTTAACTCCTCATCAAATGAAAACCAGTTCGAGTTTCTTCATTTTTGGCCCGGCATTCTTGTTCGCCGCTGGAATTATTGGATTAGTCAGTTTCATTTCAATAGTTATCCCAGCATGGCGTGCCACTAAGCTGGAACCAATGGATGTTATCCGAACAGAATAATCTCTTTTAAGACTCACTTGTTCTCTTTCTGCTTATCTTCAATTTCCTTCTCTTCCTGAAATTTTTAAGCAAAAAATCATGAAAAACGCTCAACAACACTTTCGTTTTAGAAACTTATCATCCACAATATTATCTTTCTTTTTCTTAAGTTTCTCATCCTCTTTATGTGCTGTTGAACCTGAAGATGTTTTGTCAGCTCTTCGAGAGTTCGAACAAACATCCCTGGATGATTGGAGCTACGAGTTTGAAAAAACAAAAGAAAAGAAAACCTATCGAGGAATCTATCTTCCGGTAATAAACGGTCAGGGAAATATTATTCTTAAAACAATTGATGGGCGCGAGCCAACTGAGAAAGAAAGAGAAGAATTTAACAAAAACCATAGTCCTCGAAAACCATCGGACGATAAAAATAATGAGGAATCTCCTTCTGGAATGATCGCTTCCAATTCACTTATTCTTGAGACAAGTAGAGATGGTTTTTCGACTTTTGTTTTTACCCCTCTATTAACTTTCAACGGGCCACCAAAACCAGTTCAAGCCATAACAGGCTCGCTTCTTTACGATGAATCAAATAAATTTGTCAAACATATCCATATAATAAGTACAAAACCTTTTAAACCAATGAGGGGTGTGAAGATCAAAAACATGCAACTAAAGTTAGAGTTTGATCGTCTGCCAGATGGCACACTCGTTCCATTGTCAAATGATATGCAAGTTTCTGCAACCGCCTTTTTTGTTGTTAATGTAACCCAAGGACAAACAATCCATTTCAAAAACTATCTCAAAAGAGAAGTTCCATCAAAGATAGAGTAAAGATATCTCCTGGTCTTTCCTTCCTTTGCCTCACCAGAGATCAATCCAGAAAGTACATTTCAAGCAAAGCCACCCCCAAGCTACTATCAGAACTTCGAATATGCGCCGTATAAATCCCAGGAGGCAGAGTTAAGAGAATAGCTGCATCTTTTGATCCTGCCGCAAAAGCCGACAATCCTGCTTCAGTAAAAGCCGCACTGAGTTCAACGGAATTGCTGTCCTCCCAATCTTCATTAAAACCAATCGATGCAGCCCCTGAAAAAACCTGAATTTGAGGATCTACCAGAAAATTAGGAACATCATTAGCTGCCAAACCGGGTCCCACTCCTCGAATCAAAACCCTTCTAGGTCCATCGCCCGTAATGACAAAACCGGGAATAACGACTCTATCCCCTGCGCCCACTTCTGCTCTGGCAGAGAGGGCAAGTAACCCCGAATCAGAGGAACCCGAATCCACCACATACACTTCCGCCAGGCCAATACCTTCTCCATCGTTTATCCCTTTTAAATGCATGGTATAAGCGCCCGGATCCAACTCAAGATAAGCTGCAGAATCTTTTGTCCCATCCGCCAATGCGGAAAGACCCACTTGCTCGAAATAGGCGGCCAGGTCCTCTGGAGCATCCTGCCAATCATCATTCGTCGCAATCGGTGTCTGTCCTGAATAAATCACTAACTGAGGATCATGTAAAACATCAACCACTCCAGAATCAGCCAACGTCGGGCCCAATCCTCTGAAAACAATTTTTGTTTTCTCCGTACCTTTAAAAGCCATCCCGGGAATAAGGATATTCGCCCCACTGCCAATATAAGAACGAACCGACATCGCCACAGGAACAGAATCTGAAACCTGCTCCTTAATGTAGAGCCTGTGATCAAATCCCGTCGCCGTCGCAAGAGCAATGGCACCTGTATCAACCACGTCTGCCGGATTCTTATCGATGGTCGTTCCATCACCCAGCTGACCATATTCATTCGATCCTCCTGCTGAAAGAGTTCGGCCCTCTAAGACGGAAAAGTAACTGCCTGCGACCGAGATTGCATCAATGCCTGAGGGGGCGATCTCAGTAGGCGTACTCGTTCCGCCACCCATTGTCAGCATAGTCCCTCCGGCCTTTAGGTAGAGGCTGTTAGCCCCTCCCGCCGAAATCGCAATAACATCTGTATCAATGACAACAGGCGTATCCCTATCAACGGTCGTCCCGTCACCCAATTGACCATGTTGATTCCACCCCATTGCCATAAGGGTGCCATCAGCCTTTAAGTATAAAGTGTGAAAATATCCTCCCGAAACGGCAATAACGTCTGAATCAATCGCAACAGGCGTAGACCGGCTGGTAGTTGTTCCATTGCCCAGTTGACCATATGCATTGTACCCCGTTGCCATAAGAGTTCCATCCGTTTTTATATAAAGACTGTGACCTGCCCCCGTCGAAATCCCACGAACTCCGGTATCAATAATGAATGATGTCTGTCTGCTTATAATTGTTCCATCTCCCAATTCTCCATCTTCATTGTACCCCATTGCCCTAAGGGTTCCATCCGTTTTCAGATAAAGACTGTGGTAACCTCCCGCTGAAACCGCCATGACATCCGTGTCAATGGTAATTGGCGTATGCCTATCAATGGTCGTACCGTCTCCCAATTGACCATCTTCATTCAATCCACTGCCTTTGAGAGTCCCATCTGACTTTATGTATAAAGTGTGAGAAATTCCCGTCGAAACTGCGATCACTCCCGAGTCAATCACAACAGGCGTATGCCTATCAGTGGTCGTACTGTCACCCAGTTGACCATATTGATTGCGTCCCGCTGCCATGAGAACTGAGAGCGCACCACTTTGGCGATAACCGGCCACCTGAGCAGCCATGAGATCTATGGTCAGTGCATTATCCGCTTCACCTGTTTCACCTGCCGGAACCCCAACAGGAGATCCATTGAAAGATATCCGAGGATTGCTAAAATGAGGAATATATTGTCCCGGTTCATAGGACATAATTGTGATATACTCATCCGAGGAAGCATCCGTAAAACGATATCCATAAGAATACGGGTAAGCCCCCTCATTCGTGGTATTATCTCGGTCATGAGCACATCCCAGATTATGACCTATCTCATGAGGAAGAACCACGTTTCCAGTTAAAAAACTAAAAACCACCACACTGAATCCGAATCGTTCATATTCACTTCCGGGTTTAGCAACATAGGCCAGCCCAACAGTGGATGCATCTGGTTGGACTTGTAGAAGACAGACAAGGTCTGCACTGTATTGATCTCTCAAGGCATGGATTTCGTCCGCATAACCATCATTTTGGGAAGCCATACGTCCCAAAGCATCTCGAATATCGCCATTTTCGACATAAGAAGACGTATGGACATAAACAGATCTGAGCCGAAGGCCAATCTCATTACTTTCAAATATCTGATTGGCGTCCGCTATTGCCAGGTCAGAACGAGACGTTACCTCATTCAGTGAATAGATATCTGACAAATCTTTGGTATAGACAAAGAGAACATCAGCCGTCTCATAAGATGTTGATCCAGCAGCTTCGATCGGAGGACTCAAATCTTCGGTCTGTTCTGCATATTCTATCTTAGCCGCCAATGGCCGAGACATGCCACCCAAACTCAGGCTATTTTCCAGAGAAGGTATAATCTCATCATTACATTTGGGAAACAAATCAAAGTCTATTTCATAAACCTGATACACACCTTCTCCCACCGAATTGATCTCGTAATGTTCTTCCGGTGTTAATTTTACCAAAGTACTGACAACACCATTTGCGGAGGTAACCAGAACACTGCTTTGCGCAAAACCTTCAACTTTCCCTTCAACCAAATAACGGCCAGCTCCAAGAACTGTCGTTTTTTCAACATCTACTTTGACCGTCCGGTTTTCAAAAAGGTTCAATGCAAAAGATCGCTCTTGAGAAGTGCTGAATAACGGGGAGGTTTCTCCATCAAAAACCTGATTATCAATCGTGACATAACGGATCCTTTTAGCCGGTGGGCGATACTTCGCTAAAAGTGCATCTTTATCCGCTCTCTCGACAACACTTAGTAAGCCTTTCTCAGCGTATTCTGCCCTTGTTCGAATTTCAGGTTCAATTTTCTTTCCACCAACAATCGAACTCTCTCCAAGAGCAGAAGCAGAATGAACCCCGTTATTTTCAGCCACAAACTCATCGACTGGTTGCGCATTTTCCAAAGTTGAACCTTGCTTATTGAGGATACCATTTAATCCCCAAAAGATTCCCAGCGTTATAGCTGAAAAGATCAGCAGTTTTAGAAAATGTTTTCGCATTAAGTTCATCTTATTTTAAGAAAAATAATTACACTGCTGTCTCTTAGAACGACTATCGAGCATAGCTCCCGATGAGCCATCTAATGAAATTCTAACAACCATAAGGAATCAGCAACACCTCTCTGTCAAGACCACTTATTATTCTACAGGTATTGCTGAAGAAAGTCTAATGTTTGAAAAAATAATACCTAATTAAGCATTTTTATTATGAAATCCCAACGTCTGGTCAGTCAAAAATCAAAAAAGAGAAGATACAAAACACCTCATTTTTTCTACATGAGAATTCAATATCTCTAAACGCCCATTCTTTAATTTTTGTCTGATTGGTATCTTTTGACCTAAACTTTCACCTCTGATGGAAATATCCTTTTCAAATATTTCCTCTAAAAACTCAGGGCTTCAGCACTGCTTTAACAACTTCACCGGAATGCATTGTCTCAAAGGCTTGTTCCCATTCTTCAAGAGACCAGATACCTCCAATGACCGGATCCAGATTCAACTGGCCTGTTCCAAGAAGCTCCAGAACACGCTCCCAGATGGGCCAGTTATGGCTAAAGCTTCCCCGCAGAGTAATCGCTTTCTGAACCAATTGATCGAGAGAAAATCCCACCGGTTGTGGCCCCCATCCAACTTTGCTTATCCAACCGGCTGGCCGTATAATGCGTAGAGCAATCTCCAGCGTTTTCGAAACACCGGCGGCATCGATCACTCCGTCGACACCCAATCCATCTCCTGCCAACGCCCATTCATCCAGATCATCCACGATCGCTTTACAACCATACGCTTCTGCTACCTGTAAACGTTTGCGATCCGCCTCTAGCCCCACAACCGCGACATTTGCTCCCCAAAGCTTGGCAATGGCCGCACAGAGTAAACCGATAGGACCTGGACCCAATACAGCTACACGATCTCCCGGTTTAATCTCTGATCGATTGACCACAGCATTATAAGCCACACAACAGGGCTCTGTCAGTGCTGCTTTCTCAAAAGCCAAACCTTCAGGAATCCTGTGTAAACATCTGGCGGGAACACGAACAAAACTTGTCA
>JANQKU010000125.1 GCA_028280955.1 Opitutaceae bacterium | reverse complement strand
AGCTTGGGTTCTCATCGGTCGGGACTTCCTCGCATGCCAAGCAACTTAAATCCCAAAAGACCTACTCAACCGCTTTCGGGGTATTCCCACAAGGATTTGTACAAATTTCTGTCAGGGTATCAGCTAGAACGTCCTATCGGGAAAACCTATGAGTACTCGAATATCGGCTATGCGTTGCTAGGGCACTTGCTCGAGAGAAGAACAGGTCTTAGCTACGCAACCTTAATTCAAACCAGAATTTGCGAGCCGCTAATGATGAACAGCACGAGTGCCCAACTGGAACCAAAGCTCCAAAGCCGTTTTGCCATTGGACATGGCCAAGCGATGGAAACGGTTCCGCCGACCCAATTTTCAATCTTTGAAAGCGCAGGTTCCATTCGATCTTCACCCAATGACATGTTGAGATTTGTTTCCGCCAATCTTGTATCCGATCCTTCTCCGATCAGTAGGGCTCTAGCTTTAACTCGCACATTTAAGAATGATTATACGGAGAAGAATGGCTTTAGCTGGGTAAAGGCAGATAAATTTGAAGCTCCCATTTACTGGCACAATGGAGGGACTATCGGGTTCCATAGCTTTGTAGGCATTCGTGAAGATACTCAAACAGGAGTTGTCGTTTTGTCCAACTCAGTGAGCTTCATAGACGATATAGGTCTTCATATTCTCGAGAGACAATACCCGCTGGCTAGGAAGAGAGAGGCCATTCGACTAGCCGTGTCTCGATTGGAAGAATTTGTTGGAGAGTACCAACTGTCCCCGGAGATTTCACTTCATGTAGTTTTATTGGGAGAAGAGCTTCATGCCAATATAACTGAACAACCACCTCTGCCTATATACCCGGAATCTGAATCTGAGTTCTTTTTCGAATTCGTTGATGCTCAACTGAAGTTCGTTAGGAATGACTCTGGGAAAGTTTCTCACGTAGAGCTCTGTCAGCTTGGCACAATTCAAGTAGCCGTGAGAAAATAGAGTTTAGGTTATGCCGCAACCTCGGTCTTACGCTTGGACCTCGCTATCAGCTTAGGAACCTGAATGACTAGGTGGATGAATAGCCCAATCGCCATGATACAACTGGCAATGTAAGGATAGTTCCTTCCGGCGTTTTGCACGACTTGCAAAACCGTCCCTTCATCCGTTGTCTCTTGAAAGAACTTGTACTGGTAGAAGGTGTAATCCATGTAGCGAAGCGGTTCGTTCATGGAGATCAAAAACTCGCGTTTGAAGCCCCCACTTACGACATTCACCAGAGAGCTAAAGTGCGCCGGAATACGGGTTCCTGGATGCAAGCGTTGTTCGAAATCTAGAAGCTCGATCGAGAATGGAAGTTGATAGCGTTTATTTCTCAGCTCGATTACGTAGTCTTGTCCTCCTACTGAAATTACCTGAGGTATGCGCATGGATTGATAGATCATATAGCTCCCATCTTCTTCGCTCAATCCATCTAAAGTTACATACATTCCGGCCCGATTGGTTTCGTGCTCTAACTTCAGTTCTTCTTCAACTAACTCTAATCGTCTTGCTAACCCTCGCATGCGCTCAGGGACCGTCCCCTCCCGTTGCTTGAGACTCATATTTCGGTAAAATGTATCAACCGTCATCTGAAAGGGAATGTCTGAATCAGAAATTACCGCACCTTCTTCAATATACTCATTCCTAAAGACGGTGACTGCGTCATGGTCTATCGGTGATTTGTCGATAATCGCTATTTCCAGGTCGTGAAAATCATCAAAGTAGCTAATTATTTCTCCCTCTGGGATTGTTACTGCTCCTTCTTTTGAAAAGTAAGCGGTAAAGAAACCTCCCAGAAGAAGTAACAGCATACCCGAATGAGTTACCAGTGTACCAAAGCGGTTCCAACGGAGAGGGCTTTTGAAGATCAGCTTGAAAAGCAAGTTCACGAACATGATCGTCATTGCCATACGACCGCCTGGAAAAACACCCCAGACAAACCAGGATGAAAAGTATTTATGCTGGGCCAAATAGAGACCGACATATTTTTGATCTACAGTCCCAAATATTAAAAGGACGATCATCCAAAGGGCCGTATAGAAAAAGATCTCTGGACTAGCCAGAAAAGCGATAAGCTTCTGGGGCGTTGTTTTAAGGGATCGACTACTGCTCATTAAAGGATCAAGGGTGTATGTCGATAAAGGAATAGGATTGCTCGAGAGTCGAGAGCGTAAGTCAGCGGCCTATAGGCGGAAAAAATTTGTAGGCGGACAGTTGAATATACAAATCTGGCTTAGGGTGTTCTCCTTATCCCATCCACCCCATGTCTCCTTTTTGATCAAGGAATATCTGTCGCAGGTAGTTCGATATTAGATCTACTTAAGTAACAGTATCGCTGTAACCCGCATAGAATGGGAGAAAACGAGTGATTCACAATCGGGTGGTGACACTTTATAGGTTGCTCTGTCTTCAAGCACTGTTTTGGAATCTATCTATGTTCGTGTGGATATCCGAAATGGATTTTTATTTGTTGTTGTTATCCAAAGACAGGGTGTAAAAGAGGAATCTACGGAAATCATCAACTGGATCGATTCAGATTTCAACGATTCGGTAACTAACCCTCTTACTATTTTCTGATTTTTTGCATCCTGATAAAAATCCCTGATTGAGACGGTACAGGGACTTCAAAAAGAGGTTGTTCAACTGGAAATTGGAAGATTGAAATAGATAGTGTTATTGAATCAAGACATGAATTGCCCAGGGTAGCCATGGAATAAAGTTGTTTGTTGCAAGAGTGATATCAATGGAACAATAGGGAAGCTACAATTTACTCAGGACAACCTAACATCTCGAAAGGCAAGAATGACATTTCGAAAAGCTGCATTTTTTATCGTCATCACAACACTTCTGCTATGCATCAAGGCATCGGTGTCCTTCGGAAAGCTCAAGGTTATCTACGAAACGGATATGGATACGGATGTCGATGACGCAGCTGCTCTGGCTATGTTACACGCTTTAGCTGACAACGAAGAGGTGGAATTGCTTGCCGTCATGCACAATACTTCGGACGATTTTGGTCCTGGATATATTGACGCAATCAACTCGTATTATAATCGTCCTGATTTGCCTATTGGCAGCTATAAGCGGGACGATACATATTCCCGCGATATAGCTACACTTCTAAACTGCTGCCCCGAGTTCACGCGACCAATCGTCTTGGATCCGTTTTTTGAAGGTGATGTAAGAACACGAGCTGATGTGGCGGATTCACATCAACTTTATATAGATATTCTGCAGGGAGTGCCCGAAAGTTCGGTCACTATCATTTCCGTTGGCTACATGCTTAATCTGGAATACCTGATAAAAGATCCGGTAGGTCTAGAATTGGTAAGGCGAAAGGTGAAAGAGCTTGTTGTTTTTGGCGGTGGTTGGATGCCGCAGGATGAGCGACATGTATTGAAAATGAACCTTGGAGGTCAGCAAATCAACCATACGGCTGGCATGGCAGCAATGCACGTATTCGAACACTGGCCAACTCCTATACATGTAAACGCGAACAGAATCAGTAAGGAATACTATCAGGGTGAGCGTCTGAAAGAAACACCCAAGAATAATCCAGTCCGGGAGGCTTACAGGATTTATCGTCACAATAAAGAACATTGGAACAGGCATCTAGCTGATATGAGCGCTGCGTACTATGCGGTGTTCCGTAATCGAAAACCTGAGTACTGGACATTGGGGAGCAGGGGTACGCCCAGGGTGGGCTGTACTCGAGATCCCATTATCCATTTCTATAGTATCTGGGACACTGCGGAAGACAGCCAGCACGTACATTGGAGTGTTAATCCGGGCAAGTTCGAAGAAATTAGCGAACATATTGAAGACCTTTTCGTGCAGCCTCCAGCGCTAAAGGATTAGCCAGAGTAGTACAAGTAAATCTAGGAACTTGATAGCTCCCTCTCAGCTTGATAATTTTCCCTTCCGTCGGGCTGGAGGTAATTGAAAACATGCTTGGACCTTTCATTAGGACCGAAGTGTTAGTGAGCTCCTGCAATCAGAGCCGGATATAGTAGAAACAAACGGTTTCGCTATCTCAGAACTAGCGAAAGACTGGGATACAATAACAGATTTGCCAAAAGGGTAACATAAAATGAAGGAATTACTACGAATGCCCCTAAGATAGCCTAGTCGTTGCGTGCGCCATTTTGATTGCTTTGCTTTTTTAGCAGTTCAACCATGAGTTCAAATCACCTAAGACCCAAAGGTCATTGATCAATTTATCCTCGAATGTGAATAAAGTAGCACCTTACCAGAAAACCTTGGAACCAGTGGGAGAGAAATTCATAAATGTTCCTGTGCGGATACCAGAAAATCTCATTTTGGCGAATACGCGATTTTCTTCAGACCTTCCCAAAGCTCTTTGTAAAATCTTTCTACTTGATTGAGCATTGTTTCTCGTGGGCAGTGGTTGAGCGTAATAATTGATGCCTAACACTGTTGGATTGAGAACTTGAGTACTCAGAAAATTCTAAGCTTTTGGGCGATGAAACACTAATTAGGTAGAGTGTTGCATTATTGGCTCTGATATTGGTCCAATTCGGGCCAAAATTTTTGCAGGAATTAATCCCTACTGTTTTCGAGATTCAAAGTTCTAATATCGGCTCCGGCAACGTCGGAACCCTAGCGTAACACGTGTAGCTAAACTCCGTGCGGTACCCCAAAATCTTACTCGCTTTAAAGCTGCTATACTTCTCCGCCATCAGGCTCTCACAGTACTTACGGACCACAAAGACCCTCATGTTCTACTCGAGAGGGATGAATTGGCGGAGCCATTTGGAGGGAGCTGCGTTTCACTACTAGGTTCTTTCTAGTCGCCTTACTGTCGCTTAGAATAGTTTCAATAGCTCCATGCAGGCCCACATAAGCCATTGACCTATTGTATTTTACTCAGCAAGGTTTCCGGCTACTTTTCGACTAAGCCTTATAAAGCCAACGCGAGCAACCTGAATGAGCAACCCGTTTCCAGATTCCCACTCGAAGCCGAGCCGAGAATACGACGACTCGTTTGCGTCCAGTGAGCAGTATCGGGAATCGTTGCCGGATATGCAAAATGCGCACGAGAACTACATTTCGGGAGCAAAAGTGACGATCAATCAGGTAGGGATTTCCAATTTTAAGCTCCCGCTTAAATTTAGAACGAAAGACGGTGGGCACATCCTGCTGGAAACGTCTGTTACAGGAACTGTATCGTTGGAGAAGAACAATAAAGGGATCAATATGTCTCGTATTCTCCGTGTGTTTTACGAGTTCAAGGACGATGTGTTCACCTGGGAAGAGATTGAAAAGATTCTTAGGACCTACCTGGACCGGTTGGATAGTCGGGATGCGCGGCTGAAGTTGTTTTTTAATTACCCGATTAAGCAGACGAGTCTGCGGAGTAAGCTGGAGGGCTTTCAGTATTATCAGGTAATGATGGAAGGGATCATGAGTAGCGAAGGACGCATTCATAGGAACCTTCAAGTGGATTTTGTCTACTCATCGGCGTGTCCTTGTTCAGACAAACTTTCTGAACACGCGCGCGAGGAGCGGGGTGCCTACGCGATTCCACATTCGCAACGAAGTAAAGCGCGCGTGCTGGTCGAGCTGGCC
>JANQKU010000088.1 GCA_028280955.1 Opitutaceae bacterium | reverse complement strand
GACCTCTTGTTGGATCGATTGCCGGAAGCCATTCGTCAGCGGGTGGCCTGGCGGCCTAACTACTGGTTAACCGGGGAAGCGATCAGCACCTATGTCCGCAGCGCCGGTTTGTTTGGCCACGAGATGCACTCGCCGATTATGTGCATCGGAAACGGCGTTCCCGCCATTGTATGCCGCTGGGCGGAGCAAACCAGCAAAGGCTATATGTGGGAGGATATCGGACTGGGCGACTGGCTCTTCGATCTCGATGATCCGTCGCAATTCGCCCGCGTTGTTCCCGCCGTGCTCGATATGGCTCTGTACCCTGAAAAAGCGAAGGCCCGTGCCAACGAGGCCCGTGAATTTGTCGAGAAACGCCAGCGCGAGACCATGCTTCAGTTGGAGAAGGATCTGGCTTAGTTTCCACCTTCTTGATTCCCCAAAAAGTAGATAATACTTAAATACTACTGTGTCCCTCATAGCCTGCTCCCCTGAGCTAGTCGAATGTGTTGAGCGACGTGGGAGGACCGTCCCCGTCCTCATATTGCTCCTTATTATTTCGATAGAGGCCTTGGGAGATATGGATTAATCTGATCCCAAAAGTAGGGTTCCAATCTCACCATAATATCCATTTCTTCCTCTTTGGTCAGGTCTTCTTCTAAATCGAGTTTTTTCTTTAGATTAGAAACATCAATAATTAATTGCGGGTCTAAGTTTTCTGCAGTGACTGTATACTCTCTTTCATGATTGAGGACATTTTTCTTTGAATCACTATCTCCCAATATGGCTTTAAGAAAAATATTCCGATCGGTTGAGGATTGTTTATTTCTTTCATCCCAAGGATAAAAATCACATGAGTTGTCGTCGAAGAATGAACAACTAAACTCTTTACCCTGTATAGAAAACAGCCAGTTAGTGATATATACTCGTTCATTTTTCATTTCAAAGAATTTCCTTATCGGGTCTGGTTAGATTGGCTTCCTCCCATAAATATTCAAAAAACGGTCGAAGCAACTCACTAGCATTTTTATCGAAACTGTGTATTTCTCCTTTAGAAATTATATTTTCAGTCACTATCTCGCCTGCAAATTCACTCAATCCTCTATCCACCACCATTCCTCTAGGAGGTGCCATGCGATACCCATGCACACCAGTCAATCCAATTTCGAATTTATAGGGTGGTTCGAGGCTAAGTTGTGTTTTATAGAATTCTAAATAGTTCTCTAAACACTCAGCAAATACGGGTTCAATATTAGATGGATGCAGAATTCCATGTGTATACTCAGTGTGCGTGAGAATATACTCCTTATCTATCAATGTAGCCTCTATCCCCCACAATTCCTTAGTCTGCATCAGTTGAGTTAACCCAAGAGCCTGATCGTTGTTGTTATTCACCACAAACGCCCCATGAGAGTTTCGGCCATAATTCAATCCACTACTATGAAGTCTAGGCGGTCTTAATCCACTACTTCTTATAGTGTCAGAAACTACTTTGCTACTTCCAAAGGGCTCAACCGAGAAAACAGGAAAAAGTCTCAAATACATGTGCTCATTTCTAGGCAAATAAAGAGGGCCATCACTCCACCTCCCGATCGATCCTAGTTTCTCATCTATTTTCAAAAAACAAGATGGATCGTAGGTTGATTCTTTTGGAATAAAATCATGGGTTGAGTTGGGGAGAATTTCTTGAACCAATATATCTCTCAATTTCTTAGTGAGTAATCCCTTGAGTCGATCTTTCTCCGTCGCCTTTTCTTCAGGTGATTCTTCTCCGGATATACAATAGGTTATTGGTCGCCGCAAATGACGCATGTCAAATGGCAGTGGGTCGTTTTCAGGATTGCCATAAAATGTGTTCATGACAGTTACGATTCGACTAGTTCCCAGTGATTTGAGCGCCCATCCATATTCGATCAATACGTTCGGATTTGGAATTTTCTTTTTGTCAGTTGTTTCTCCTACATATGAAACATCGGGAACAAACACTGCACAGTTTGAAATTTTATCAAGTATAGTGTCAGTAATTGGCGGGGTACCGGTAATGTCCTTGGTATCTTTGTCTAATGAAATAGATTCATCTCTTTCAGCATTAACAAATTCAGTATTTTTGGAAAGCTCCCGAACAACACTTTTCAATATTTCTTCAATGAAAGACCTGTTGGTCTTGTTCGGCAAATCACTTTGCCATGAATAAAAAACAGTCGGCATTTGATCAATCTATTTTACCGGTCTAGCTCTCGCTAGAAGTTATTATATCTGATATCGAATGCTCGGAGATGTTCCACATTCCTTCATCCTCTCCTGTTACAAGAGGGTTGTTATCCTTATCAAGATATAATGTGCGTACAATAGCACATCTAGTATCGGGCTTTTCATTGAATTTTATATCAACATTAATGGAAATTGCGGACGAACAAGGTGTCTGATCTTCAATATTGACAATTGAGAAGCTAGATATCGATACATGGGAAAACTGCTCTTTAACTCTTTTTGCCTTAAGTCCCTTTGGCAGGTTTGAATAGTCCAGAAGGGACTCCGCAACTAGCCCCCATCTACATTTGCTCCAATTATCAAGAAATTCAGCAACAAACCTCTCTGGTGTTTCTATAGGTAAGCTAGAGAAATGATCTGAAACAGGTAGATGCTCAATATCCTCTACTGAGCGAGGATTCCAGTTTTTGAGAATCTCTTTCTTTTTCTTAACCTCAGCCAGCCCGTTAATTAGTTCACCCCAAGTTGGTTCTATGGTTGGTTTTGGAGAACTTTTTCCATCTCGGATATCCATTGCCCAATCACGAGCAGCGAATAAAGCCGCCCAACATTTTGCTGCTACCAACTTGTTGTCATAATTGAGCTCTCTACCATGCATGATCCCATTTCGATAAGGGATCGTAATTTTTGAATCACGAGTTTTATTTCGATTTTGAGACATCAATTTTGCTAAGCAGGGTAATCCGCTTTCATGTCCTGAGATGGAGTCCCAAGCACTGACATTAGTTCCTTCAGCAAATAATCCTATATGTTTGGAAACGTCATTAACAACTCCATCAATGATCGATAGAAGCAATGGAATACATGCATGGTATCGTTCAGCTAAGTAATCTTCTTTCGCAAGGTTCGCTAGCCGTATTCTTTTTCTGAAGTCAGGATCTCCGTGAAAACGCATTATTCCAAGTTTAAGCGCCTTCTCATCATAAGTTGAGGCAAGGAATTCTTCCGCATTCTCCACCCCTTCTGAATCATAAATGGAGGTTGCCTGCTCCATCTCGTCGACATTCATTGATTCGTAAGCGATCCAACCTAGCGAACAGAATCTATAATTAAATTGGTCTGGTAAGCTCAACAATGATGATTGTTCTGCTAGTTTTTCGATCTTACTTTTAATGTCATCAATGTTTGGAAATAGTGTCTGAATTATAGGATCATTCCCATCCATCTCTTGCAATAATTTAAGAGAATCTAGTCCCTCAAGTAGCTTCTTTTGAGTCGGATTGTTGATTATTTTATTTTTGTTCACTGATCGAAAATAGGGATTAGGAAAGACTGACAACTACTGAAAGCATGGAGGGGTCGATTTGTGCAGTATGAATGTAGCCCTAGACGTTGATTGAAATCCTCTCTAGCCGAATTTGATACCGGAAAGGTAGTTCGTTTTGGGTATACCTTGTTGAATCATCGCTATGGGTCGGACTAAGTCTAGCCTTGTTCTAACATCTCCTTCAGATATTTTGCCCGCTAAATAGTCTTCCCAAATGGATTTAACAATAGGAGCGATTTCGTTTAAGTTGAATAGTCCAACACCTATCGAACTGGTTGCTTTGTCCCAAATTGGGTCGAGAATACTCTCAACAGTTCCGATTGAGGATATTATCCACTCATCCGATTGATATGTAAGGTTATGAGCGCCTAAAAAATGGAGGTAATTTGAAGCCTGTCCCCAAGACTTGAAAAGTTCTGTTAGTGTCCAGAATTTCAACTTTGGCGCACTTGAATCTAAGCCCATAGCAATTTCAGTAAAGCGCGCTAATTTGACGTAGGGTCGCTCACTCTTGCTCATCAACTGTTTCATCTTCTTTGGATCTCCAACACATTTCTTGTACTCACTCTCTTGTAGTTTATTTCGAGTAAGAACAAGTAGTTCGAAAATCAAATATTCTAACCCATATCGAAGTTCAAAAGCGGAGTAATGAAGTGCACTAGGATGAAGTGTTCGGGTCGCCAAGTCTAACCAAGATTTTGATTGAAAGAAATGCCATGACGAATGGTCGATTCTTGGATATTTAAGGATCTCTTCCGCTGATTTTCCCTTTGGATCTTTGTCCATATGTTCAATTAGTTATTGCTCAATTAGTTAACCGAATTTCAAATTAGAGGTAGAATAGGTCAAGAGACACTTAGTTTTTAATATTTCCCACTTCAGACAACACATCTTTCCCATTTAATGACGATCCCCATCGTTCCCCATTTCTTCCCTCATGAATCAACATACTCGTTTTAAATTAGAGATGTCTCAGCTTCGCGACTTCATAGATGAAACGAAAAAAGAGGTTGAAGAATTTAATAGGATTACAGCTGAGAACAACCTAGAGGATTCTCAATTTCTCAGAAGGATGAAAACCAGGGTAATTTTTTCTTCAATTGAAGCATACGCCACCTTAATGAAACAATCCGCTCTATCATTGACGATAGATCAACAGGATATCTTTTCTGAAGACGAAATCTTGAAATTGAAAGATCTGAGAATAAACCAAGAGGGCAAGGAAGTAACAGCTTACCAACCATTGAAAGGAAACTTGAAGCTTGCATTTGATGCTTACAATCGGGCTGTTCATGAAGAGGGGTACAAGGCCGATTTTGGAAGTGAGAGAGGGAAGGAGTTTCTGCAGGCGGTAAAGATCCGAAACAGGATTATGCATCCTAAATCAAAAAGTGATTGGCAGACTGATGAGAATGAGTCCGAATTGGTTGACAAAGCTTGGGTATGGTTCGGTGAACACTTAGCAACTGTTGGTAGGAAGTTGGAGGAAATCTGAGAAACAACCAACGGAAACAACTAACGGGATCAGCCCTAGATGTTTTAGTGCTCTTCGGTAATCCACTTTGGCCTTTCTTGACCCTATCGTTGATAACAAGCTTACTAAATCTATGAGGTTCAGTAGACGCAGATTCGTCCAAACTACCTTGCTGGGTCTGTCGGGTAGCGCCTTGGGCTTCAAGCAATCCAGCTTCGGAAAAAGCAGCATTACCGGAAGGCGTCCACGCATCCTCCTTAGAGGCTCCTGGCAATGAAATCTCAACGGGCTTCCTGTCTAAGGCCAGGATCGCATTTCGATGTCAGGCCTTCTCGCCACGCTCGTGAAGATCGATTGTGAGTAGCTGTACCCCGAGGCCACGCCGACAGCGAAGCGAACAATAACCGCCGGGTACCGAGGGCCGGATGACCGACACATTCATGTTTCCTGATACAATCAACATTGGCGACATCGGGCATACGGTGGGGAATATCAACTTGATCTAAACCTACCTGCCGGAAGTTGAAATTATCCTGTGGCCGAAGCATGTGCGCATTGGAGTGAAGGAGATGTTAGCAATCAGTTTCAAAAGATCCTCTTAATGGCACTTAACGCTTTCATCGATTCTTGGGCAATGGTACGAAATGGGTCTGAGAAATCGTTATTCTTTGCAATGGTTTGCCAATAGTTCAGAGCGGCACTCAGCGCGGCGCTTGCATCTGAAAACTCCCGGGGAGTTGGATACTGAGGATTCAACGTTTGCGGAGGCAGCTCGCCTTGCGCCGTAGGCCTGAACAGCATCGGCAGCATGTCATAGACAGGGCACAGCCTCAGCGGTTTTTCGTCGCTTAAGAAAAAACTCAAATTTCCGTAGTGCATGTCCGAGTTGCCGATAAACTGCCCGAACCAGTGAATGCGCCTCATGGCGGTGGCCCCTTCCGTATCTATCCAACCATCCTGCAATAAATCAGACGCGAGCTCATTCCAGGGTCGGTTCCCGAATCCAAAAAAAGCAGCGTCCAGTGCTCTCAGCGAAACCACGGACCGCCGTCCATGGTCCCCGATACGGTCAAACCGATCCACCGTTAGAAACGCCCTGCCACCATATTCCTGATAGGTAGAGGAAACCGTATCTACTGCGAGGGATTGGAGGAGTTTGCCGGCAAGCTGTTCAGCCCGCAAGAGGTCCCGCCATCGTTGAGCCGGTTCGGATCCCGTTGAAAACGGTGGGGTAAACTTTACAATGACGGCCGACGGCTGGCCTCCCTTTACCACGGTGATGGCGAACTTTTGCTGCTCCCCTCCCGCCGAGGAGGATCCTTCTCCAAATTCAAGAGCACTTTCCGCCCTTTTCGGGAATTCGACAGCCAGATCGGTATCCTGCTTTCCACTTTCGTCAATGCAGGCGGCATAAAATGATTTTATGGCCTGGTCTCCAATTATAAAGGCTCCCAATGCGTTTTCCCCCGCCCGCACCAAGGCTGTGAATGCCTGATCATTGTTCCAATCCTCCGGGTTTTGAGGAAAGCCCCAATGCTCGCCATAGCGCCGGGCAAAAGCCCGACCAAGAAAACCCTGGGGCCTCATATCATCGAAGAACCAGGGCAAGCCCGGGAAAATACCGTGCTTGAATTCGGAATCGGTGAAAGCCGGCTTCGGGTTTTCAAATGCGAGTTGCCACATCCCGCCGTGCAGAGCGTGGATGGTTCCCAGGAAATGCGCCTTCCCTTGCTCATCCACCTGATACGCCGGCCATTGAGAGCCGAGACCGGGAATTTCTCGTCTCAACAGGTGTTTCAGTTGAGGACCGCTTCCCACGGACAAGACTTCATTGCCAAGTTTTCTAATCTGTCGCGTGACTGTGGAGCGGTGCAAGCCCAAGGCCTGGGAAATCTCATGGGTCGAGAGCATTCCTTCCGCCTGAAACAATGCCCTAAGGTTTGCTAAATCATTCATCGCAAGAACAGGTGCAACAGTATTAATTGGAAATAATTCACCTGTAAGTATTTGATTTTAAATTTATTAAGTAACTCATGATACATAGTAAGCAACAGTAAATGCAACACTAAAGTGCCACATCGACTTGCCGATCCGGATGCGACCTAACCCAGTCCTATCTATAACGGTGATTTCGCTCGTGATTACCGGCAAACCGGAAAACGTCGTTCCTTGTTTCGAGCCACAGGCGACATTCGAAGGTATCTTGATAAATACCGATTGCCTTCATTTAACTGGAGATTAAGACACGCAAGCTGACCCTATCTGGCGTCTCCAGACCTGACGTCGTTTCGTTGTCCCAAAATCAAGGACGAGTAATTGAGGACCGGTGTTTCTCGGGGTGTTTAGGCACCGAGGTAGCGCGATCTCGTCAATCTCGCTTGCGATCATGCCGTCCCGCGGCATGATCTCTCATCATGCAAAAGCGATTTGTCCTATTGTCCCTCGCTGCCCTTGTTTTTGCCAC
>JANQKU010000085.1 GCA_028280955.1 Opitutaceae bacterium | reverse complement strand
GGGTAGACCGTATGCAAAAAATCACCTAATAAACGAACCGCAGGATAGAGCCCCTCAGAAAATCGGTCTTCACCAAAAGGAAGATACAACAAATCAATTCCATTTTCACGGAGGAATACTTCATCGACCTTAAGGTAATTTCCCTCTCCAATAAAGCCTCCCACCTCACCTTGCACACACCAAATCAGATCGTGAAGCTGAGCTTCCTCCTTTACTTCTTCTTTCGTGGTCCCATTACAGAGAAAACAATAAACGATTTCTTCTTCAGCTACTTTCCGGACTCCATTTAGAAACGCAAAAATCGTTTTCTTTATGCCGCCGTTACCTCCACCAGGCAAAAGTTTGCTTACATCAACAGCTATCTTCATTCATAAGATTGTTAAAAAAGATCTCTGACCTGGCAGTCACAAAATCTTTCAAAATCATGAAGCAGACGATACCCATTTAAGCCACTGATAAACGACTAGCCTGCGCATATCGATTGGCAACATCATCCCAATTGATCACATTCATAAAAGCCTTAATATAATCACCACGCCTATTTTGATACTTCAAATAATAGGCGTGTTCCCATACATCCACTACAAGTAAAGGGCTTATCCCTTGTACCGTATGATCCTGATGTTTCTCGGCCTGTATGACAACTAAGCGTCCACTGACATGTTCATATCCTAAAATTCCCCAACCACTTCCTTCCACAGATTGCGAAGCTCCCAGGAAAAGATTCTTAAACCCATCAATACTTCCAAAATCTGCCACTAAAGCATCTGCCAAAGCTCCTTTTAATTCACTCCCTCCCGGCTTCATATTATTCCAAAAAATAAGATGCATCGCATGACCTGAACCATGAAAGGCCAATTCTCTAGCCCAATGCTTTACCAGAGAGGCATCTCCCTGTCCCGAGGCAATATCGGCCAAGTTTTTTAGCGCCTTATTAGCACCCTTCACATAACCCGCATGATGTTTGTCATGATGGAGCTTCATCGTCTGTGCATCGATGTGAGGTTCTAATGCATCATACGCATAGGAAAGCGGAGGCAGAACAAAAGCCCCTTCCTTGTAACCAATTTGAGATTTGGGAAGAGACGATTTTTTTTCTTCAGTCTGCGCCCCATGTCCTAATGAGGTTAACCCCAGAGCCAAGCCACCGACTCCCAGTGTTTTAATAAGATCTCTTCTCGATACGCCTTCTTCCATCTTCATAATGCTTTTTCTGCTGAGTTTACTTGAAACATCCGGTATCTCTCCGGCCTCTTATAATCTCTCTTGCTTAATCTAATATCTTAAAAAAAGCAAAACCTCCTTCCCTTTACTTTTTATACATCTTCCAAAAGACGGCGCATAACCTCATCTACTATCCGTGGATTCGCTTTTCCCTTACTCTCCTTCATTACCTTCCCCTTAAGAGCATTAATGGCCTTTTCATTGCCAGACTTGAAGTCAGTCACTGAACCGGGATTCGCCTCAATTGCTTCCTTACACCATTGCGCCAGCTCATCGACATCGGTTGACTGTTTTAATCCCTTTCGATCCACAATCGCTTCAGCGCTTTCGCCCGTTGTAAACATCTCGGCAAAAACCTCTTTAGCGATATTGCTGGAAATAGCGCCCGATTCCACCTGCTCCACCAATCCGACAATATGTTCTGGGTGGATCAAACAATCTTCCAGAGACCGTCCACTATCGGATAATTCTCTCAGCAAATCGTTTGTTATCCAATTTCCAATTGCTTGGGCCTTAGTAGGATTTGCAGATATCGCTTTTTCAAAGTATTCACTCAATGTTCGATCCGGCACCAAAACGGAAGTGATCGTATAGGGAAGATCATAATCCGTCATAAATCGACGTTGTTTATCAAAAGGAGCTTCCGGCAACTCCTCTCCCAATTGTTCCCGCCATTCCCTATCAACTTGAACCGGCATCAAATCCGGATCTGGAAAATAACGATAGTCATGGGCCATTTCTTTCGATCTCATAGAAACGGATACTCCAGAATCCGCATCCCAACGTCTTGTTTCCTGCACAATAGGTTCTCTATCATTCATTAGCGTTATCTGCCGTCGTATTTCATAATCAATCCCGTTTCGGACACCACTAATACTATTCAAATTCTTCAACTCCACTTTCGTGCCCAACCGAGCCTCTCCCTCAGGGCGAATGCTGATATTTGCATCGCATCGCATCTGCCCCTTTTCCATATCACAATCCGAAATACCAGCATAAATCATCGATTGCCTCAATGACGTGAGAAAAGCAAAGGCCTCATCGGCAGATTGCATATCCGGTTCGCTCACAATCTCCATCAACGAAGCCCCTGCCCGATTAAAATCAATTAAACTATCAGTGGAAAAATGAGTCAGTTTCCCTAAATCTTCCTCCAGGTGAATACGTGTAAGCGCCACCTTTTTATGTTTTCCCATAACATTCCGGGATTTTCCCGGTAATTCGATCTCAACATAACCTCCTTCACATATGGGTTGATCATACTGAGATATCTGATAATTTTTTGTGCTGTCTGGATAAAAATAGTTTTTACGATCCCATTTACATTGATCTGCAATTTTGCAGCCAAGCATAAGTCCTGTTTTGATAATCAAATCCAGACCGGTTTTGTTCATTACTGGTAAAACACCCGGAAATCCCAACACAACCGGATCCGTCAGAGTATTGGGCTCCCGACCGTATTCCATCGCAACCCGGGTGTACATCTTTGACCGAGTTTTAATCTGCACATGAACTTCTAAACCTATAACCGCTTCGTACTGCATTTTGGTAGGCATCTTGGGAAGTAATACTTCCAACGTCTACTCACAAATTCATCTTCCAATAACAGGCGTTCCCGCCGAAGCCCCATCTTCAGCCTGATAAATACCTACAAAAGGCTTTGGGACAATTGATGCAGTATATGTGTTTCGCTTTTTTAACACTGATTTCGCAAATTGGTTCACCTTCTCCAACGGAACCGATGACAAAACATCCTCTTTGACAGCCAATAATTCCTCTACCGATTCCGGGTGACTTTGCGCTCTTTTCAGGACCCTATCCAACAAGTATTCGTTTGTCTTAAGAGCTTGCTCAAAATCAACTCTCATCGGATTTATCGCCCCCTTCAATTCTTCATCCGTTATCCCTTCCTCTGCCAATTCTGATGAAATTTTAGCAATCACCTCTGCTATACGATCTGCCTCTGTCGGTGAACAATCGATAAACGAGCGGATCAAGGCATATTTCGGATATTCTATATAGGGAACAAAATCAACCCGTGGACTGTAAGTAAGGCTTAACTCCTCTCGTAAGACATTCACTAATCTCTGGCCCAGCACCTTGGACAAGACCCCCACAGCCATTCGACTCTCCATATCGAGTTCTTCCATGACTGGCCAAATTCCAACCGCTCCTGCCAAATGATCTTCTCCGACAAATTCGATTCGATTGGAACCCGGACGTGCTTTAATTTCGACAGCTCTGTCTGAGAACAATTGTTTTTTCTCGGCAGCCCTTTCTTTTAGAGTGCCTAATGTCCGAGCAACACTATCAATTGCTTCCTCCTCTGAAATATCACCAATCAAGGAAACTTCCACATATCCACTGGTCAGTGGCCTTTTCAACCAATTTTCTACAGCAGACACTCGTAAACTACCATAATCTCTAGGGCCACCCCAGGCAAAACGCGCATCGTCTCGGTACAAGTAATTATCGAGCATCTGCAACCCTCCGCCAATACCCGAAGCGCCTCCCATTCGGGCCATCGCTGAGCTCATTTTTGCAGATTGATGCGCCGCCTTTGTAAAAATGGGCCAATAAAGAAAATCTGTGACGATACCTAAAAACGTATCTAATTCATAACTACTGAATCCTCCTCTGAAACTGAATGAATCATGATCTTTTACATCAAACGAAAATCCCTGCATTGACACAGACAGGATTGATTGAATCTCCTCTGCTCGATAGTGAGATGTCCCACTTCCCAAAACTGTATTCAGTCCAAATTCACGCAGTCCAATACGATTTTCCGGCAACTCAAAAAGACCGTCCCCTACCCGAACGATCGCTCGGACAATCCCAGGTTCCTGATCACTGTGGATAAAATTAAGTCGCACATTATTTTCAAACCGTAATAAGGTCGCATCAAATTCCGGAATGCGTTTTGTTTCTTTTATTACCCCTTTCTCGCCCCAATCCACTGGCTCAAAGGCAACATCCAATCGCTCCTGTAACGGACTATAAGATAACTGTTCACTGCGATATTTCTTAACCTCCTTTAATACCGTTTTTGATCCTCCCTTAATGGAAACCTCCCCAGCTAAATGGAACCTAAGATTATTTAAGTCCCAATCATCAGAAAAGGCACGGTGAACGGATTTTGGCGTAAGTTCGCGCAAAACCTGATCTCTCAATTTCAATTCCCGGTCCAAACCGATAAAGACCTTATCCGCTACAATCGACTTAACCAGATCTCCACTGATAATCGCCGGATCCAAAGTCGGATACAATGAAAGATTCCGCTGCACATCGGTCAACATCCGCTTTCTAACCCACTCAATATCTTTTTTTCGAAAACCATTTTTCTCCGTGTAACGTAAAACCTGATCGAGGGAAAGTATTCCATGCCGCCAGTCACCGCCTCCCATAGTGAGGGATGCTGACGATACAACATGGCCGGAAAGAATGGAATAATCAGCCGAGCCACCAGCAGTTCGAGAGATAGCCTTATTGACGCGGTCTCCTAACAAAGCCGCTGAAAAGTGCGAAAGGGTTTCTTTCTTCCGCGCTGCAATTGAATCCTTCGATTTTTTTTGTTTTCGGATTGAAGCTGCCTGAATGAAAACTGTTCCCACATCAGATATTCGATAGATATGTCCTTTCAATCCTTTTGAACGAACCAATCTTCCCAAATCACGTTTGGGGACTGCTTCTCTTGGTCTCTTTAGATCTGAAAAAGTTTCCTCAATCAATTTTTCAAAAAATTCTGGATCAAAATCACCAACTGCAACCAAAACCATCAAATCAGGACGATACCACTTCTCATAAAATTTCAAAAAAGTATCTCTATCTGCCGAATTGATGATCTCTGTCAGACCAATCGGATTCCGGTCTGCCAAAGATAAGCCTTCAAAAACGAATTTTTTTGCAGATTCACTCAACCGAAATTGTATCCCGTCACGCCCTCTCAGTTCACTGAGGATAACACCCCTTTCCTTCTCAATTTCATTTGCATCAAAAGTGATGCCATCTGCTATGTCTCTCAAAAACCTAAAACCTTCTTTAAGCAACGCTTCATCATTCTGTTTGTATTGGAGCAAATAGACAGTCTGATCTATTCCTGTGTGGGCATTGACATCAGCCCCGAACGTCATTCCCAATTTTTGCGAAAACGCCAACATGTCTTCCTGTTTAAAATGCCGTGTTCCATTAAACGCCATGTGCTCGGTAAAGTGGGCAAGCCCTCGCTCATGCTCTTCTTCATCAAGGGAACCTGCAAGAACAAGAAACTCTAAGCTAACTCGACCTGTGACCCCCTGATGCGGCATCAACGCATATCGCATTCCATTCGCAAGTTCTCCCCAGATAACTCGAGGATCTGGTTTCAGATTACTCCGTTCATGAGCCCATCCTCCTGTTCGAGGATCAGAAGACTTGCCCCATAACGAAACGGCATTTACACCTAATCCTAGTATAAGACAAAAAGATATAAAAAAGCGAAATCGATTCACCATACCCTCTCACCTATGCCTTAACTATTCCCAGAGTCAAACTCGAGAAACAAACTTTAAAAGAATAGATAGTTCCTCTAAAGAGCTGTCTAAAAGTATAAAATGGCAATTGCCCGGTTATAGTGACGGGTGAACTTTTGAGAAATCATGAGCCTGTTCAAATGAATGGGCAATTGCCAGTAAATCAGATTCTTGGAAAGGTTTTCCAATAACCTGCAACCCGATAGGCAATCCGCTAGAAGACGAACCACATGGAACGGAGATGGCTGGAACACCTGCCAAATTAGTACTAATAGTAAAAATATCACTCAGATACATGGCCAAGGGATCCGAGGCCCTCTCTCCCTTCTTGAAAGCGACTGTAGGAGCCGTCGGGGTAAGTAATGCATCCACCTCTTCGTAAACTTTGAGGAAATCATTACGTATCAAAGTTCTAACTTTCTGTGCCCTCAAATAATAAGCATCGTAGTAACCACTGCTGAGAACGTAAGTTCCCAAAATGACTCGACGTTTTACCTCTTCACCAAACCCTTCCGCTCTGGATTTTGAATAAACATCTACATGACTAGTTGCCTTTTCACTGCGCCTTCCGTAGCGCACACCGTCAAATCGAGCCAGGTTTGACGAAGCCTCAGCTGTCGCGAGTATATAATAAGTGGCAACAGCGTATTCAGTATGTGGAAGGGAAACCTCCTGTATTTTGCATCCAATAGATCGATAATAGTCAATTGCTCGATCAACTGCAGCCCTCACTTCAGCGTCCAATCCTTCTCCAAAATATTCTTTTGGAATTCCCAATTTCCAAGGACCCTTCTTTTCATGAAGTTCAGGGCGATACTCTGGCACCTCTAATTTAAAAGAAGTGGAATCTTTTTTGTCGTATCCCGCAATTGAATGTAACAAGAGCGCCACATCTTCCACACTTCGACCCAGTGGGCCTATCTGGTCCAAAGAAGACGCAAAAGCGACCAAACCATAACGAGAGACCAGCCCATAAGTTGGTTTCATTCCGACAACACCGCACAATGAAGCTGGCTGCCGTATCGATCCACCTGTATCAGTTCCCAGAGTCAAAATAGCTTCACCGGACGCAACCGCAGCCGCGCTTCCACCACTGCTCCCACCGGGAATACATTGCAAATCCCATGGATTTGAAGTTACAAAATAGGATGAATTTTCTGTGGAAGACCCCATGGCAAACTCATCCATATTTAATCGACAAAGCAAAATCCCACCAGAGCGTTTTAATTTTGCAATGCTCGTCGCATCATAAGGAGACACAAAATTTTCCAAGATTTTACTACCACAAGTCAGAGGCTGCCCCTTGACTGCCAAAATATCCTTTATTCCGATCGGAATCCCATCCAAAGCACCAAGTTCCTCTCCCACAGCTCGTCGCTCATCTGAAGCCTTTGCCTGGCCCAGGGCATCTTCTTCATCCAAATGGGTAACAGCTTTAATTTTTTCATCCACTTTATGAATACGACTCAAAACATCTTTCGTCAGCTCTACTGCTGAAAGGCTCTTATCTGCCAACATAAGAGACAATTCGGAAGCTGTTTTATAATGGAGGCTTTCGCTCATACCCTGGTTTGCCTAAAATTACAGTCTTAATTCCTGCAACAATCCTCACTCAACCACCTTCGGAACAACAAACATATTATCTCTCACTGCAGGTGCATTCTTGAGTGCATCATCAACAGACAAGCCTTCATCTGGTTCGTCTTCATCCCAAACATTGTAAACAGGAAAAGCGTGCGCCATTGGCTCCACCTGAGAAATATCAGCCGACTCAAGTTTTTCGATATAGCCGAGAATATCCCCTAACTGTTTTGAGAACAAATCCTTTTCATCATCCGTCAATGCGATACGCGCCAGATCTGCGACGTAATCAATGTCTATTTTTTGAGTGTTAGCCATAATGTGTTAAACTCTGTATTTATTTGCGAATCTGATAAATCGTCTTCGCTTCAACTTCATCCTGAATTTTTCGGAAAACTTTGTTCACCTCTTCATCAGTCAACGTTTTATCTGGTGAGCGAAAAATCAGAGAAAAAGCCAAGCTCTTTTTCCCTTCGGGAAGACCTTCTCCTTCATAACAATCAAAAAGATTGATCTCTTCCAATTCAAATACTCCCGAGAGCACACTCTTTCCTATTTTGGACAATTTTCGCTCCACTTCACCAGCCAATTCATCCGTATCGACAATCAAGGCTAGATCTTTCAAAGCGGGAGGAAAAGTGCTAAAAGACCGGTATGGCTTACGCTTCTTTGCTCCTTTTAAACGTGCAGGAAGAATACTGAAATGTCCGGCATAGACATTTCCTTTTAATCCCCGAGCCTGCAAATGACTCAAATTCATCAATCCAACCTGGTAAGAAAATCCCGCCTTCATATTTTCACACTTGGCAGAATGACCCTCCTGCCAGGCAGAATCCGTTGTTAAGAAAGGTTCAATAGGGTGATTGAGTAGGTCAAATCCCGCTAAACGCGCCACCTGAAAAACCAGATTTTTTACCAGATAAAAATCCGCCGGAGAACGCTTAAGCCAAGTTTCA
>JANQKU010000055.1 GCA_028280955.1 Opitutaceae bacterium | reverse complement strand
TTGGCAAAGGGGGAAAGGTTAAATTGTTTGGAAGAACCCATTTACAAATAGAAGGAAAGCCTCAAAGTGGAAGGATGATCAAACGCCTTTTATTGATAGCCGCGATTTCCTTTCTCATTGGAGAGATAGTCGTCTATGGCGTGAGGATGTCTCAGGGGAGAGTCTTTTTCCCATCGAAAGAGGCAAGCCATCAAGGGGATAAGGTTGCGGATGTGATGCAACTTATCAATGAGAACTATGTCTCTGATTTGCCCGGGGGGTATGATGAGCTGACAGAGGCGGCCCTTGAGGGGGTGGTGAGTTCTCTGGATCCTCATTCGGATTATCTTTCGAAGCAGGAGTATGAGCAGCTGGTTACCCAGACGGATCAAAAATTTGGCGGTATTGGCATTCAGATTGAGATGAAGGAAGATGCGCTGGTTGTGGTGGCTCCGATTTCTAATACACCGGGGGAAAGGGCAGGGTTGATGCGGGGAGATGAAATTGTGCGGATTGACTCTCAATGGGTTAAGGATCTTTCGATGGATGAGTGTCTGGATATGATGAGGGGAAAGCCCAAGACCAAAGTCGATTTGGAGATTTATCGCCCGAGAACCGAAGAGCGTTTTGAAAAAACAATTATTCGCGAAATTATTAAGGTCGATAGTGTTCGAGGAGTGAAGATGGTGACAGACAGGGTAGGCTATGTCTGGATCACACAGTTTGGAGAACGAACGGGTAAAGAGTTTTTGACGGCTTTGCAGGATCTTGAGAATCAGGGGATGACTTCGTTGGTGCTCGATTTACGAAATAACCCAGGAGGATTGCTGGAAGCTGCGGTTGAGGTGGTTCAGCCGTTTTTTGACCGAGGGGAACTGGTGGTTTACACACAGGGAAGGTCGGAAGAATCCCGGCTGGAGATTCGGGCAAAAACGAAGGGGCATCGTCGTTCTTATCCAGTTGCTGTTTTAATTAATTCCGGTAGCGCCAGTGGTTCAGAGATCGTGGCTGGTGCGCTCAAGGATACCCAGCGTGCGGTTATTGTGGGTGAAACTTCTTTTGGGAAGGGGTCAGTGCAGAGGGTTTTTCCCTTGGCTGATAAGGAAGCGCTGCGTCTGACGACGTCTCTTTATTATACGCCAAATGGGGGGCAGATCCATGGAAATGGGGTGAAGCCTCATATTCCAATGACTTTAAGTGTGGAAGAGGATCAGAAGGTCCTTTTGCAACGGAGTCGCTTGGATATGATGTCTCGTGAAGAATTTGTGGAGGCCTTTGAGTTTGATCCAATTGAGGATAATCAATTGCAGGCGGCCATTGATGCCTTGGAGGGAGTCTCGGTTTTCGAAGAGGTTCGATTGAGCAGGCCGGCGGAGGGAATTATTGAGCGTTAATCTTCGGAAGGGATTGCCCTGACTGCAATATAATTGTCTTTAAATTTTGAATACTTTTGAAGGGTGGTCGAATTGAAAGAAAATGAAGTGGACTGGTTTCGACCCAATGGGGGATTGATTGTCGGGGTGGAGAGTTCCTGTGATGAGTCCGCCCTTTCTCTTTTTGATCCGTCGGTTGGATTGATAGGAGAGTGGATTAGCAGTCAGATTGATCTTCATCGAACATACGGTGGAGTCGTTCCTGATTTGGCCAGTCGTGAACATCTGCAGAATTTTGGCCCGTTACTTGAAGAGATGGATCGTGTCCGAAAAGAGCGGCCTGTGGCAGGGATTGCGGTTACTCAGGGCCCTGGACTGGCGGGGTGTTTAGCGATGGGAATATCGGTAGCAAAAAGTCTCGCTTTAAAATGGGAAGTTCCACTGGTGGGTATTAATCACTTGAGAGCACATGCTTTTTCTCCTTTTATCGAGATGCATGAAGAGAATTTCGCTTCATTTGATGAGGTTTTTCATCAAATGCTTCCTCATCTCGGATTATTAGTCAGTGGTGGAAACACCATCCTCTTTGAAATTGATCAATCGGTAAGTATTCGAATTCTGGGGTCGACTCGTGATGATGCCGCAGGAGAGGCTTTGGATAAGGGAGGGAAATTGATGGGCATTCCCTATCCTGGTGGGCCTTTGATCGAAAAGGAGGCTCTGGCTGGGGATTGTCGGGCATTTGAATTTCCCCGGGCCTTGTTGAAGGATACGCCTTTTGATTTCAGCTTTTCGGGATTGAAAACCAGTTTGCGTTATCGTCTCGATAAGATGGAGGCTGAGGAGATTGTGGCAGAACGGGCAAACTTATGTGCCAGTTATCAGGAGGCTGTTTTCGATGTTCTAATGAAGAAGACGAGAGGGGCATTGCAACAAAGGGAATATCGGAGTATGGGTCTTTCCGGTGGCGTTTCCAATAATCAGCGTCTGAGGAACGCTTTTACGTCTTTGGCTGAAAAGGGTAATGTGAGCGCTCATTTTGCCCGGATGAAACATACCGGTGATAATGCAGGCATGATTGCCTTTGCCGCATGGGTGGAAAGAGAGCGTTTGCTTTCGGATGACTCCTATGCCCTGGAGATTTGTCCTTCCATGACTCTTCAGTCTTGATGGCTTTTCAGGCTGCTTCTATGCGATGGGTAGTTCAGTCTGTCCGTCTGTGTCCGAATCCGGATAAATCGGGGGAAGTGTGAATACAGGGCTTTTTAGCCCGGGCATGTATTCAGAAAATTCTTCTGTTTCGCTGGTTTGGCGCAGGCTTCGTTGGACCATCCCCATTTTGGCATCGAGGTTGTCCACCATGGAGATAAATACCGCTTCCGGAGTGGCCGCCATCACGGCAGCGCCCCATTCGAGTTCTCCTTGATGGCTGAGAATGATATGCTCCAGTCGATCGAGTATATCCGAGGAGAGCTTGGTCTTCATGGCAGCTTTACGGGTAAGTCGATAACCCAAAATAACATGACCTTGCAGTTGACCGATGGTCGTTTTTTTAAAGGCGAGGTTGCCTTCGTATTCCAGCGCTTTGCCGACATCGTGAAGCAGTCCGCCGGCCATCGCTAAATCTGCATCAACTTCTGGATACAGAGGAAGAAGAGCCCGGCAGTTCTTCCCGATGTGAACGGTATGCTCGAGTAGTCCGAAGCGGTAGGCATGGTGCATGGACACGGCGGCGGGAAGGGTAAGGAATTTATCACCGAGTTCCTCGAATACGTTTTGAACGGTTGCACGAAGGGTGGAGTGCTTAATGAAAGCGATGAGTTCATCAAGATCCTTTTTGAGCTGTTCGGGAGTTTCGGGAGGCGTTTCAACCAGATTTTGAACGGCTTCCTGGCTAAGTTGCTCTTCGGAAAGAGCTTTCACGTTTTGAAGGCGTGGAGAGAAACGTCCTTGGTAATGCTCAACCGTTCCTTCGATGGCGACAACGATGCCTTCACCCTGTTCGCTAAAAAAATTATAGGAAGGTTGATCGACGAAACAAATGAGGGAAAAAGAGCCTGTTTTATCTCCCAATTCGACTGAGAGAAAGGGGTTATCGGTTTTAGTGGTTCGCTGTGTTATTTTGCGGACGACAAGGATAGCGGTAAAGGTGTATCCATCTGTGATTTCAGAGGATTTGAGTTGGGAAACGGTCAGGAAATTTTCATCCATTATGGGTCAGCTTTTTAAGTTTTTTCAGACAGTCTCTTGCGTGTGTTTGAGTGGGATTTGGCTTTTGTTTTCGTTTTCCTCACGGTTCTGTTTCCGACTTTAGCCTTTTTCGTTTTGTGGGCTTGATCGGTTCCACTCTCTGATGTTTTCGAAGTCTTCCTGCGAGTCGATTGATTCGCTTTTGTTTTTGCGTCAGTCTTTTTATGCTTGGCAGCAGATTGTGCGGATTTGGAGCTGCTCTTTTGCGACAACTTTTTTTGTTTTTTCCCTTTGGTATTCTCTGTTTTTTTCAGGTCTTTTTTCTGTGGCGAGGAGGATAGAGGTTCGTTGTTTTCTAAATCGGTATTGGTGGCGTATTTTTTGACGAGCTCTGTATAGGGCCTGAAGAGAGGGTTTTTCGCATCACCTAAAAGACTGTAAAAGACCGATTCGGAGGGTAGAATATGGCAGCCCATTTGTGCGAGGCTGGCGAGTACCGGAGAGTTGTCCTGTGGACGACGTAAACCGAGGCAGTCACTCAAAAGGGTGACATCAATTTCATGATCAATTGCCTGGAGAACGGTTTGATAAACACAAACGGGCACTTCCAGCCCAATGATCAAGAGGTGATAAATTCCGTGTGTCTTCAGGTATTCTTCCAGTTCGTCTATCTGAAGCGCAGAGAAAGCAGTTTTGTGAAATACTTTGGGTTTATCGGCTAATCGGATAAGATGTGGATGGCTCTTACCCAGTTTATCGGGAACTTGTTCGGTGAAGATCGTCCGGATGCGAAAAATGCGGGCAGCTTCAATGGCAAAGGCGCATCGGTTGAGAAAGGTATTGCTTTCATGAATAACGGGAAGAAAGGCGTTTTGAATATCGAGAACAAGAAGTGCGACGGCTTCACTGAGAGGATTGTTTTGTTCGGTCCTATGGGCCATTTTAGAAGTGTGTCTTGGAGGTGTGGAAGGACAAGGCTTTATCTGTCTTTAAGCATGCACCGTCACTGATTTTTACTTTTTAGATGATTCATTGGATAATATGCACGTGTTGCTGGAACTTGGACGATCTTTTTTTCCGGTAGGCAGTAAGCAGTCAGTTTTCCGCCTCCGGCACACCCAGTGTCGATGCCGATGGACTGAGGTTTCTCATAAATTTCGTCACGTGGTGTATGACCATAGACCACAAAGGGTGGCCCTGGCCAGAAGTCAGCCCAATAAGGGGCGTTGGGGAAATCTTTTCGTTTGGCGGGTTTTCCGTCGGAAGTTAATACCTGAATATTGGCTGTGATGGCGAGTGGCTGATTTTCCCAGGCTCTCAATGGAAGAAATCCCCCATGAACAAAGACGGTATCGATTTCGGGCACATAATGATAGGGGACCATTTGTTCGATGAATTTCCAGTCCTTTGAGGTTAATTGACGGAGAGTTTTTCTGTCATTTGCTTGGAGGGCACTATTGGAGCCGGTCTGACGATATTTAAGTAAACGTAGTTCGTGGTTGCCCACGATAGCGACTGTGGCCGTTTTTCGGGCAAGCGAAATAACGCCGTGACTATCAGGCCCTCTGTTGACGAGATCACCCAGATAAATGACCTGATCTTCAGGTTTTATTTCCAGTTTTTCGATGAGGGTAGCCAACTCATCGACACATCCGTGAACATCTCCGATTGCAATAAATCGTCCGTTAATCATTTGTTGACTGCAGATTTTGCTAGCTTCCAATCAGGATGGAAGTAAATAACGACAAATGGAATTACATCTTCAATCTCTTTCATCGACTTGTCATGTGACAGGAGAGGCCTTTGTGGAAGGCGAACAACTGTTCTGTTGTCTGATGGAGGAAGAGAGCGGAGAAGTCACTCGTATTGATCTGAAGGCATCGGAAGAGGAGAATTTTACCCCGGAGGGAGCTATTCTGTGCCGGTGGTACTTGGCCTATCGGTCGAAAGAGCCGGCAGACAGTGAGGAACGTGCGCTCAAGTTGACTGCGGAAAACCTTTTTATCGAGATGTGTGACTCGGGTTCTGATGAAGAATCGGAGAATGCTTCTTTGCTTCAATTTCTGGGGTTGATGCTGGAGCGAAAACGTATCCTGCGTAATCGAGGGGTTAGCAAAGATGGCGTTTGGCAGAATTACTACCACATAAAGAGTAAGAAGAATTACAAAATTCCTGCCGGTGATTTATCGACTCGTTTTTTTGTCGAAATTCAGAAGAAGCTTGGCTTGCTACTCAATCCCGGAAGTTCAGATGAAGATAACAATGAGGACGTAGAGAATGCTCCAGCACCTTCTGAAACGACAGAAGCCAGTTAGCTCTATTTCCTGACTGGGATGTTTTTCTCTGCCAGATAGTTTTTGGTTTGGGGGATGGTATAGGTCCCAAAGTGGAAGATTGAGGCAGCCAGGACTGCGCTGGCACGACCTCTTTCCAGGACATCAACAAGGTGATCCAGGTTTCCGGCCCCGCCAGATGCGATAATGGGGACTTCGACCGCTTCAGAAATTCGACGGGTTAACTCAATATCATAGCCTTCCTGAGTTCCATCCTGATCCATACTGGTGAGAAGAATTTCTCCGGCACCGAGTGAAACAGCCTGGCAAGCCCATTTGATGGCATCCAGTTCAGTTGGACGCCTGCCTCCATGGGTGTAGACTCTCCATCGGTCCCCATCTGGTTCCCTTTTGGCATCGATGGCGACAACAATGCATTGATTCCCAAATTTGAGGGCTGCGTTTTTAATGAGATCAGGATCTGCGATGGCGGCTGAATTCAGGCTCACTTTATCCGCACCGGAGTGAAGCATCTGGACGATGTTATCGAGACTTCGCAAGCCGCCACCGACAGTCAGAGGCATGAAACATTGAGAGGCGGTGTCTTCGACGACTTTATGCATGATATCGCGGCCATCACTGGAGGCTGTGATATCGAGGAAGACGAGTTCATCTGCTCCTTGTTCATCATAGGCTTTTGCACAGGCGACGGGATCTCCGGCGTCTCGTAATTCCTTAAATTTGACACCCTTAACGACGCGACCTTCGGTAACGTCAAGACAGGGAATGATACGTTTTGAGAGCATGGCAGAAGAAGGTTTTCAAATTCTACGGAAGAGGTAAACTGAGATTTTGGGTATGGTCAGCGCTTTCATAAAACGTATTCCAACGATAGGATCATGCACTGAAGAATGAGCGAGGTTGTTGCCACTTTTCACTGAAATGAAAAATGCTTTAGCTGCCCGCAGGGATGATATCAGGCTCAAAGGAAACGATGAGGCGATAGGTTTGCCCTGGCCGCATAATAAGAGGATGATCTCTTTCAAGAGTCTGAATATAGTGAATATTTCCGTAGTTTGATCGATAGGCACTTTCAGTTGTGACCACTTCGGTATCGAGCCAGATCCCCTGAAAATCATCTTTTTGCACAATACAGCGAAGACCGTCCTGCCCGAGCATGGGAGAATTATCCACCCGATAACGAGAGTGAGGGCTTCCTATTGCCAGACAGTAGCGGAATTTTTTAAGCTCAACCTGGGCTTTGACAGTATAAATGAATTCACTGGTTACTTTACTGCCGGCAAAGGTCCAATTGATCCGGCAACTGCCGATACCTGGGATAATTTCTTCTTTGGCATTGATCAATTCAGGTTGTTCATAGCGGAAGTAAAATGAATTGCGTATTCCCAAACCTGTCACGCAGCGACGTCCATAATAGGAAGGGACAAATAAATTGTCGCCGATAGTCAACTCAGGGATCATAATTGGCGTGTACTGATTATTTGGCCAATCAAAGACACCGGGGGAGTGAGGAAAGGCTTGGTTATCAGCAGAAACTTCACCAGCGGAGCTGATTAGCGGGAGCTGGACATGTAGCCCGGAAGCAGGATCTCGGTAAAGGAAGAGTCCTTGCTCTTTGCGATTGGATTTATCGAAGATGACAAATCGTCCAGCTGTGCGCACAGATTCAATCGGAGAAGCTTCCGGTGGTTTAATCAACTTAGCGAGACGGGACCACTGGCAAAGATAACGGGCCGCATCGAAGTTTGCCATACGAGTTGTATGATTGGGAGCTGCTGTTCTTTCTTCGTCCCGGACAACGAGAAAGCCGTGCTCCTGATCAAGATAGGTGACAAAAAAGTAGTAGAAGAGCTTGCGCAGAATATCGAAATATTTCTTTTCCTGTCTATCTGGTATCCAGTTATCACGGAATCCTTGAAGGAGAAGACTGATGCAATGCATTTGTCCGTAAGCTCCGGAGTGCGTGCCAAAGGCCCAGCCCAATCCGTCCTGACGGACCATGTCCGGCATCAGTTTGATGTATTTTTCGCCGAAGGTTCTCAGACTGGGAAGTTTTCGATCGCGCAGAGCCTGATTACTGTGCAGTTGCAAAGCCTGGCGAATAAAGATGAAGCTCATGACTCCATAGAGGCTGAAAGAACCGCCAAATCCATCAGGATCATCATCGAAGAAACCGTTTGAACTGGTCTGTTGGATGCGATCGATAAAGCGTTCGATCAGGCGGCCTGTTTCATCTTTTTTGGAAAGTCCCAGGCTGAAACGGGCAACCGCTTTGGCGACATTGAAAGCCTGAAAGTGGTTATTGTAGTCACTGCGATTGAGCAGAAGTTTGTCGAGATGTTCGCGAGTTTGGTCGACCAGACGTTCCCATACGGCATTTCGTTCTTTGGAGGGACCGAAGGAAAGAAGGCCTAGAGAAGCATAAGCGAGTCCGTTTTCGCCAATGGGTTCTTGGAAGGCCTGAGCGGTAATGGTTCGAGCACTGAGATCGATTAGATCGAAGCCATCGACCGAGGTTTCTCCGGTTGCGCGATAATATTCGCCGAGAGCCAGGGCTGCGTGACCTGCTTCATCAGAACGAGAGATCTCACCAGCGACTGACGAGATGGTACCATCTTGATTAATTGAGTCCAGATTATGTCCAAGAATTGACTTGGCCATGTCCAGACACTGTTCGGAGAAACTTTCCATGTAGGGGACTTAAATATTGCGAACTGTTTAACGGAATAGGCTATCCCGAGAAGGGTTCTGTTGTTTCGGTTTATTTCTTTCGATTCAAGCGTGAATTTGCGGAATTGATGATAAGTTCACTCTTCTTGAGTCTTATCTTGAGATTAGTTTAAGAAACTCTGCGTTGGTTTTTGTTTTGGAGAGACGGGTAACCATGGTTTCAGCGGCCTCTTCGATTTTGAGAGGGACCAGAGCGCGGCGGAAAAAGTGAATATTTTCCAGATCATCCGGAGAGATGAGCATTTCTTCACGTCGGGTTCCGGAGGCAGCGACATTCATGGCTGGCCAGATACGCATATCGGCCACTTTTCGATCGAGCACCATTTCCATATTTCCTGTCCCTTTAAATTCCTGGAAAATGAGT
>JANQKU010000050.1 GCA_028280955.1 Opitutaceae bacterium | reverse complement strand
CTTCTTGGGGCGACGGCTTTGCAGGCCATCCGTCGAACGGTTCCGCAACTAGGTGAATATGGCATTGTCTTGGGGCAGGGAATTGTGGGTAATCTGGCGGCCCAATTATCCCTTTTAAGCGGAGTCCGGACCATTGCCTGGGAAGCGATGGCGAAGCGTATCGAAATTGCCAAGGCTTGCGGTATTAAAAACATCGTCAATATCCGAGAAGAGAACAGTGTAGAGATAACAAAAGAGTTTGCTTCTCCCTATGGGGCTGATTTTTCCATTGTCGCTTTTGGTGGCGAGGCCACAGAGGCTTTTCAATCTGCCATGTCCTGCATGAAAGTTTCGGCTGATGGGCATGCCATGGGGCGTATCGTATTGGTCGGTGGAGCAGAGGTTTCCTTGAAAGGTGGAGCCAGTAGTGGAAATATGGATATAAGATCCTCTTCCAGAACGGGACCGGGATACCATGATCCGAATTATGAGCACGGGCAGGATTATCCAAATGCCTTTGTCCAGTTTACCACTCAGCGGAATCTAAAAGAGGTTATCCGATTGATTGAAGAAGGGCGCTTGAAGGTAGATCCCATGACAACCCATACGATAGAGCTTGCGGAAACCGGGAAGGCGGTGGATTTACTGATGAACCACCCGGATCAAGCTATGGGAGTTGTGTTGCGGATGTCGCATTGATTGACTTCCTCGACTATCGATTCAGTCCTGTCAGTGGGAGAGCCCATTTATCATTAACGATGAAGAGGCAGGAGAGGACAATGGCGATGCCTCCAATGATGTCGAGCAGGGTGAAGAGCTCACTGAGCAAGAGAATGGAGGCGATTGTCACCAGCACGGGTGTTAAAAGGTGAAGGCTTGAGCCTTGGGAAACTGAAATATGCCTGAATCCCTGCGTCATGGTTATTTGACCAAAGGCGACACATAAGGCAGCGCCAATTAAGAAAAACCACCCAGAGAGGGAAGGCATAGAGAGATGCATGAGAGTTCCGGGAAAACAGATAATAAAACCAAAGGCACACTGAGAGGCGTAGATGGTCGCAGTGTTATAGGTGGCATGCAGTTTTCGGATGATGGTGACGATAAGACCGGATAGAATTGCGACGGCCACAGCCAGAGCATCATAACCATTCAAACCGTCTCTAAAGCTTTCTGGGCCGATCATGAGGCAGATTCCTGCTAAGGCAATAAGTCCCAGAACGATATGCCGAAGCTTCAAATATTCGGTTATGAAAAGTGGCGCCAACAAGGCCGCAAAAATAGGATAAGAAGAGCCTAAAATGGTGGAGCGACCCGCTCCGAGTTCTAAGATACATAGATTATAAAGAGGGATTCCAAATCCACCCAGAATTCCGCGGGCCACGAGCCAGGGGTCCGTGTAAACTTTTTTCCAGGTTGCTTTTCGTTTTCCGTGAAAGCAGATCGGAATGAGGATGAGACCGATACTGAATTGGCAAAGCGTGATAATCCAAAAGGAAATCGCAAAATCGTCACCCGCGACTTTAATCAATAGAATACTGCCAGCAAAGGAAGTCGCTGAAAGTAACATAAGGATTAATCCATTATTCTGGAGAGCATTCGCTGTGTTTGAAATTTTGGATGTCGTCATGCCAGTTGAAGGACAATTGCCTGAAAACATTTTTGGTTTTGGTGGCTGTCGTTTTTGATGGCACTCAAGAGTGCCTTTGGTTGTTCTATCTACTTAGGCTACCTTTTGAAAATGTCATGCAAATAGTATCTTTTTTGTGCCGATTTTTATTTATAACCAACTCGATATTTTACTAAAGAGATGATTTATGATCTCATTGTCATTGGAGGGGGAGCTGCGGGATTTTTTGGCGCGATTCAATGTGCGGAAAGAAATCCCCATATGCGGATTCTGATTCTGGAAAAAGCCAGTGAGGTTTTGAGTAAAGTGAAGATTTCGGGTGGAGGTCGATGCAATGTGACACATGCTTGCTTCGATCCAGCTGAGATGGTTACTAACTATCCTCGAGGGAATAAGGAATTGCGAGGTCCTTTCCATCGATTTTTAGGTGGTGATATGATGGACTGGCTTTCTGCGCAGGGAGTGGAAACAAAAGTTGAAGCGGATGGGAGGGTTTTTCCTCTAAGTGATACTTCAGAGTCCATTATTAGGTGTTTTATCAATCTTTGTCACCAGTATGAAATCGAAATCAAAACGCGTTGTGCTGTTTCTAACATCGCAGGGCAAGAGGGAGATTGGCGCCTTGAGACTTCGGATGGGGTTTTTGTTGCTAAAAAAATCCTGATTGCTTCCGGAAGTAGCTCTGCCATTTGGAAACAATGTCAGTCTTTAGGTCATAGCGTCATTGATCCGGTTGCATCCCTTTTTACCTTTAAGATCAAGGATCCACTGATCGATGGTTTGGCAGGAATTTCCGTTCCTTCGGCAGAAGTGCTTATCAAAGTCCAAAAAATCCGTGAAACGGGTCCTTTGCTGATTACACATTGGGGATTGAGCGGTCCTGCCATCTTAAAACTGTCAGCATGGGCTGCCAGGGTCTTACGTGATGTCGACTATCAATTTACCATAGAAGTGAATTGGGCGGGTGAAGGCAGGGAAACCGTTTTTCAGAAAATTGAAGAATTCAGACAAGCGCATGGGAAAAGAACTCTGTTGCATCATGCGTTCTGTAAGATTCCCAAACGACTTTGGCAGAAAATGGTTTATATCTTAAAGTTGGATACGTCAAAGTATGCCGATTTAAAATCGGCCCAAGCAGATGCATTGCTGGATCTGATTTGCCATTGTAACCTGCAAGTAACTGGTAAGAGCACTTACAAAGGTGAGTTTGTGACGTGTGGAGGTATCGCTACTAAAGAGATCAATTTTAAAACAATGGAAAGTAAGCTGTACCCCGGTTTATATTTCGCCGGAGAGGTTCTCAATATCGATGCAGTGACAGGTGGATTTAATTTTCAAGCGGCATGGACAGCAGCTTATATAGCAGCTGAAGCCATTACTCAGCGCGCTAATTAGTTTTATGTCTTTTTAGAGGAATAACCCATCTGTCGTTTACGATGAAGAGGCAGGAAGCTACGATGATAATACCTCCAGTAATATCAAGCAGGGTAAAGGTCTCACCCAAGAGAAGAATGGAGGCCCCGGTTACGAGGACGGGTGTCAAAAGGTGAAGGCTTGCACCCCGAGAAACGGAAATGTGTCTGAAGCCTTGTGTCATGGTTAACTGGCCCAGGGCAACAAATAGAGCAGCGCCTATCAAAAAGAACCACCCTTGAAGAGGAGGCATTGAGATATTGAGGAGAGAGCCGGGCACACAGATGATAAAACCAAAAAGACACTGTGCGGCGAAGATGGTAGCGGTGTTATAGGTAGCGTGAAGTTTTCGAATGATGACGACGATGAGGCCGGATACGATAGCGACGCCTATCATAAGGATGTCATAATGGTTCAAGCCGTTTTTTAAATTTTCAGGGCCTGTCATTAGACTGATCCCTCCCAGGGCAATGATCCCAAGAAAGATATGTCGTAGTTTTAAATTTTCGGTTATGAAGAAGGGCGCTAGGAGGGCCGCAAAAATAGGATAGGATGAGCTCAAGATGGTGGAACGGCCTGCTCCCAGCTCCAGAATACAGAGATTATAAAGTGGAACCATAAAACCACCTAAAAGCCCTCTAGTTAAAAGCCATGAGTCGGTAAAAAGCTTTTTCCAAGCAACCTTCTGTTTTCCATGAAAAAAAGTCTGGACCAATACAAGGCCAACACCGAAACGAAAAAGAGTGATGATCCAGAAGGAAATTTCAAACGTATCACCGGCAATTTTAATTAGAATAATACTGGCGGCAAAGCAGGTCGCCGAAAGTAACATAAGGATCAGTCCGTTACTCAGGAGCGCATTGGAGGTATTCGATAGGCTTTGTTTAATTCTGGAGGATTTCATTCGAGTTGAACCGGAGAGGTATCAAGCATTCGATTGATTTCCAGATGACAAAACTATCAATATTTCTGGAGTTATCTTTTGCCTGAGGCCATCTCCAGAAATTGGTGTATCAATTCACAGGAGCGTCAGACCCTTCAGCCAGGGGCGAAGGATTTTGACTGCTTTTAGAATAAATACAGAGTGAAGGCTCATCTTTTGAAGAGATGATGAGAAGGCAATCTTCAGAAACCAGGATGTCAATGGGATTCAGGTTTACTTCTGATTAATTTACCGAAAATGCTCCGCCTTTGATGATCATCCGATCAGGCAGTTTCCCGTTCGATGATTTCCCAGACTTTATTTAAATAAAACTTATAGTTTTCCAGAGGTGTTCCATTGGGGATTCTGTGATCGAGTCCCAGGACGCAGCCACCTGTTTTAATCATAGGGGGAATTTTGTATTCCAGTTCTTCCACAATCTTTTCCTTACTTTCACGGAGCACATATTTATTGATGCCACCATAGAAGGATAATTGCTTCCCGTATGTCTCGCGAACTTTTACAATATCCATGCCCGAAGCAGGTTCCATTGGATGCATGAGATTAATTCCTGCCTCAAGGAAAGCAGGGATAACCGCATTCATATCTCCATCGCTGTCCTGATCAAAAAGGCGAACACCTTTATCCTTCAACATATCCCAGATACGACGGTAATAGGGTTGGATAAATTCAATTACTTGGGAAGGGCCAGCTAGAGAGCCACTCTTTCCGGCCATGTCTTCATGGACAGAAAGAAGGTCGACGGTGACTGTGGAGGCAACTCGATCGAGAACTTTTTCGGTTGTTTCTCCAATTGTTTTCAAGATGTCATGGATCAACTCCGGTTCTTCATAATAACCAAGACAGAGATTTTCTTCTCCCATTAATTGACGTGGCTCATCAAATCCACCAGGCATCCAGACACAAATGACGTCACCATTTTCAAGACCTTTGCGGGCGATTTCTTCCCATCCTTCTCCAAAACGTGATTCTGAAAACTCATAGAAGGGTTTAATTTTCAACCAGTCATCCATGGTCGTGACGGGGAAGTCCAGGGGAAGGGTGAGAGTGGCAGATCCTTTTACCAGTTTGGTAGTCCGGCCAAGTTTGTCCCGGATGATGGTGTGTTTTTCATTGTCCTCGAGAACTTTTTCGGGAAACCCACCTTCGCACCCAGTATTGATGGGAAGAAAGAGAAAGTTTTCGCAACGATACTGAAAGGCTGAAAAATCGAGCTCTTGAGGAGTAGCACCTTGTTCTTCCCATTCTTCTTTCAAACCGATAATGGGACCAAAGGTCTCAGTGAAGAGTGGGCGGTCATTTCGCTGGAAGGTCATGTAGTCGAGGTATTCTTCTCGGCGAATGCTGGGACGACGATTGATAGCCAGATCTTCATGTCTGGTCCATTTAAGAGGGCGTTTGCTCATGGAGTGTGGGAAGCAGGTTTGTTTCGCTAGAGTCTGTCAGCCAGACTTAGAATGGACTACGCGTCAGTTGTAGAAAATTGCGCGTTTATTTGCCTGATGTCACGATGAGAAAAATCAGATATCGGAGACAAAGGGTTTCCGTGCGATAGAGTGGACGATAACGTTTTTCATATCGCCTTCCCAAGGAGCAATGAAATCGTCTGTTTGAATAAAAACGGGCTGTTCGGGAATGATATATTCTTCTCCCGGATGCCAGCCTCCTTCAATCCAGTCCGGAAGGTTTCGACCAAAACGCACACGATCTTTTCGTCCGACTAAGTCAAAAGTGCATTCCCAGAGATAATCCCGAATAGCCCAGTGTGGGCCCTGTTCAATCCAGTAACAGCGATCACCGAGCAAAACGGATATCTGTGTCTGGTCCTGTTGGAAAATGGTATCCCAGAAGTCGGCATTGATGCCTTGCCGATGGACTAGGTAGCGAAAATCATGGCTATGCCAAGCTGTGCTGGGTGCGATATCAGCTTCTCCTAGCCATCCGGTTGCCGAGGCAAAAAAGCCTCTCGAGTGTTGATAGTATGAATACGTTTTATCACAGGCAGTAAGGAAATTTTCGAGTTCGGCATCAGGTCGGTGTTTCAAGTAGCGCTGAATACCCTCGAGTGAGTCACCCATTCCTGCAATGAGCATTGGGGTGTTGTTCACTTTCCATTCATTATTGGTTTTAAACCAAAGTCTGTGGAAACGAATCTGTCCTTTTTCGTCGACCCAATGTGAGCGAGCTACATGCCGGCAGATACGTCCAGCTTCATCCAGGTAGCGGTCATTTTGGTAGAGTTCTGTTGCCAGTATGAGAGGGCAGATCATTAGGCCGTAGTACTCGGCTGGCTCAACGATGTCGGTTATACTGGTTGCGCGCAGTGTGGCAGTGCATTCGTCGTCCGGAAAGCCGGATTGATGAAAATGTTGAATCATATAGTCGATATCTTCGACCAGTTCATCCTGCCAGCGATTGTCTTCAAAGGCTTGCTGAAAGAGCAGTTTTGCCCAAATACGGGCGTATTCCTGGTTGCAAGTTCCGTTTTCATCTGGCCGGCCGCCACCAAAGTGTTCACAGCCTTTCATATTGCGGATAATGGCAGCATGGATGCTCTCCATTTGGCTGTCTTCGAGATAGGCACGTCCATTTACGGCAGCCAAACCGAGGGAAAGATTGGCAATGGCATTATGGATCAATGCTTTATTAGAAAGCTCACCGGTTTCATATCCGATGTGACGGTAAATATCTCCGTCCTGGAAGGAAGTGGTTTGGTAGTCAATCAGTCGTTTGATCAATTCCAAACCACGTGGATCACTCTGCTGGGTCAGAGCTTCTGAAATCCCCGCCAGGTAGGGACTGGACCAAGTCGAATGTCCTGCGGTGAAGTCTCCCATCCGATAAGTGTTGGCGCCCCAGACGGAATGGTTGTTGAAACCATAAATAGCGCCACTGGGTCGGACCCACGAGGTTAGCCAATTGCCGAGCTTAGCTAGTTCAGGAGTAGGGGTGGTAAAGGTCATGTTGGAAGAGATAAAAATGATGGAAGATGCTGCAACAGAGACACTGAAGTGATAGATAACGGTATATCTAAACCTCAGGCTCGGTTGGCGAGCATGAACTGAGTTAAAAAGAGCCTACGTTTTTGGTTCTGTAGCTTTTAATCAAATTGCGAGCGACACAAAAACACCCGAAGCCTCATAAAACAAAAGGCTTCCTTCTCTTTAAATAGACAGAGGTGTTTGTTTACTCTTTCTCTTTGGAGCAGGTAGAAATGCCGAAAGGCAGGTAAACTGGGCACCAGTTGCATAACCCTGTGGCGAGGGGAATCAATCCAATGGCGCCCCACCAGGATTGATAGAAAATGCCCACTGCGATAATGATGAGGCCGGCAATGATTCTGAGGGTCTTATCGATTTTTCCTACGTTCGCTTTCATGTTTTTGTTTGTTGGGGATTAATGGGCACAGGTTAAACGTTCTTTGTTCAGTATGAAATGAATTGATTGATTCTGCAAGGCGGGAATTGATTTATGTGAGAGTCTTCAATCTGTGTTGGCCAGATCCCACTTCGAGGGAAATGGATCCGTTTTCGATAACCCCTCTTTTCTCTTTCCCGTTCACTAGAACGGTCGTCTGTGCCTTGTTTAAACGAGGCAGGCGAATGAGTCCGGATGTGTTTGCCGGGAGATCAATTGTCAGCGCAAATTCTTTGCCAGGGTTGTTTTCAAATTCAGCCCAAACCGTTCCTCGAATGGTGGGCATTCTGATCTTGGCGTGTCGAAGTTTCCCGGGTTTTGGCTGGATGAGAATTTTAGCAAAACCGGGCTCCAGGGGACGGATACCCATGAGAAATCTGGGTATGATATTGGCCGGCGCAGCGCCCCAGGCATGATTCCAGTCGAGGTTGTTCTTATACTTCCAGTCCCAGGCTTCGAGCGCCATAGTGGAACCTACCTTTAACATATTCCACCAACTGCGATCGTGTTGGGCAGTGAGTAGTTCAAGAGCATAGTCATCTTCATTTTCCTGATAAAGAGCTTCCATGAGGTATTGAGCCCCATAAACACTGCAAGCCATGCCCCGAGATTTGATAAAGGTGATGACCGATTTCAGGTGCTCTGGAGGGACGAGTCCGAAAGCGAGGGGAAACATGTTGGCATGGAGAGAGGCATGGAAAGAACCTTCTCCATCCAGATAAATGCCTCTTTCCAGATCGAACAGTTTGTGATTGATCGCCGCATGGACTTTTTCCGCTCTTTTTCGAAAATAATCTGAGTCCTTTTTGTTGTGCAGGACAGAGGCGATTCGAGTCATGAGTTGAAGGTTTTGAAAGTGGAGAGCATTCACAACGGTATTGATCGGCACCATTTCATAACCATCCCGTTCGCCCGGAATATTTTTTTCAAATTCAGCCGAAGGCCAATCAACCAGATCTTGCATTGGATGGCGATGAACGTGGATGGATTTTCTGACTTCGTCAGCAAGCAATCCGGTGTTGATACTGATCAAGCCATCTTTCCGCGCCAAGGAGGAGAGAGTCTTGGCTTTCAGGTCATGGTAGCATTTTTCGAGAGAATCAGTATTACCTGTGTATTCGTAATCTGACCACGCCATTAAGACTGAATGGAGAATCCAGTCAGTGGGCCAGGTCGGGGTGTAGATGAGGAATTCATGACTATGTCTGGCCATGGTGTATTCCCGGTCGACACAGTAGTGGCATAGTTGATTGATGTAGGCATCTCCTTCGTAAGGGATGCGTTCTCGGTCTCCATCAATATAGGTGCCGCAAAAGCTAGTGGCTTTGATGGTGTATTTGCAGAGATCCCAAATTCGATTGAGAACTTCATCAGAAGATTCGAAGCTGGAAGCATTGTCATCGAAGGGATAATGTACCATGATCTGCTTGAGCATAGATGCTTCAATGGATTCTGGTGCATCGACAATTTCGCAGTAGCGAAAGGGCATGACTTCACCTATTTCTTGAGGAAGAAGAATAGCCATTTCACCGGTGTTTCGTTCATCAGGAGGAATTTTGATCGTATAAGTGTGGGATCCCTTTTTGAGGGTAAGGGGGATCTTTCGATACCGGATATGTCCTTTGGGGTGGCGATTGACTGAATTGGGTCCTGAAAGAGCTTCTCCCAGATGGATCTGAATGATGTGGCCATCTTTATCCGAAGTTAACTGGAGCTGAAGGGTGCCAAAGACAGCTTTTTCAAATTCAACGAAGTAATGATCTGCAGTTTTTTGAATGACCTGAACCGGTGCAAATTCAGACTTTTCCAATGGGTGGGTTTCAGTTGTTTCTCCTTTGGAAAGATCACCAATGCGTACTTTTTGATTATCGGACCAAGGGCTCGTTTTGTCGTCGTTATCCCAGGTACGAACTCGCCAGTAAAACTCGGAATGAGATTTGAGAGAACACCCTTCATAGCAAACATTGATTGATTGAGAGGAACTGATTTTCCCTGAATCCCAGAATAAATCACCTGTCGAATGCAGAGATTTTTCTGTGGAGGCGACTACAATTTGATACGCTGTTTGGGAGCTGTTGGGAGTGGAGTTATTAACGATCCAGCTAAATTTCGGATGAGCCGAAAAAATAAGGGTTCTTTCCGGATAGCGTAACAGTTGGCAAAGCAAGCCTGATGGAGGTAAATTCATAGAGCATCTTAAAATAGGGAGGATCATTAGCTCTGACACCGTGAGTGACAAAGCAATTTCTCAGATGGTAGGGCTATTTTACAATGAATGAGAAGTTACTCTTTTTCTCTGGGTTTCGTAATGGGCCTCTTTTTTCCAGATGTCGAGAATCAGCTCATAGCGTTCCAATGTCATGCCTGTATAAATACAATTGCTGGTGCTGAAAATATATCGACCGCCGGGCATGCCGTGTTTGAGTGCATAGCGAACAGATGCAATGACTTCTTCATCTGTTCCAGTTTGGAGCAAAGCACAGTTTACGTTTCCGATCAGGGTAATTTTATCGCCGATTCGTTTTTTGACTTCAGCAATATCGACACCTCCCTGTGGATCCAGGCTATGGAGTGCATGAGGATTGGTTGAAGCAAGGGAGTCCAAAATCGGTATGATATTGCCGTCCGTGTGTTTGATAACATAAAACCCCAGTCCCCGGTAGCCAGCAATGAGTTGTTTGAGATAGGGTGTCACAAATTCATCAAACATAGCGGGGGAAAGGAAGGGGTTCGTATTGAAGCAGTAATCCGAGCAGAGACAGAAGCAGTCGATGGTGCCCCATTTCTTGAGACGTTCTCCTCTTTGTAGCCTTCGATCGACGCGGGCTTGTGCCAGATCTTTCATTTGTTGAGGATGATCGGCCAGCTCCATGACGAAATCCATCATGTCATCACCTGAGGGAATGCCGAAGGTGCAATCGCCGTGTAGACTGATGGCGTGCTCCGCCCCATCGATTTTTCGGATATGTTCGGTGGACTTTTGCAGATCTTCCTCATCCCAGTCTTTGGGAGTATTGAAGATCATGCTGGAGAGATTGAATTGCCGAAGGGTAGTGATATAGAGATCCGCGAGGTCTTCCCGATGTAAGGTACGTTCGGATTCACTCATCTGCTTCCACTGGGCATAGCGCCTTTGGGAAGGATGAACACGTCCGAAAGCTTCCATTGTGAGGAAAAATTCCAATTCAAAATGAGGAATGCGACCGGAGATGGGTTTTCCTGCGAGGACGGCGATAAATTTTTCTCGGGGTGTCATATGCCAGTATCTCTGAAATGATTTTTAAGGGATTCCATTCATCCGGGAAATACTAAAACTTGTTTTGGGATGAAGGTATCAGAGAAGGTAATGTTTCTCTTAAGCAGTCAGTTTTTCGCAAATTTTGATAAAGTCGTTTTTAAGCTCGAACAGGCCAATTTGATTACCTATTCATTTTCGGCAGTTACAGGATGTTTTTCGAAGAAACGCCTGTTTTTTCTTTTACCCTAACCCTGCTCCAAAATGGCTACTACCACACTCCCATATGATGGGTCTGCTCATCGTTTAATCTATAATTATGACGGATGGGGGGCGTTCCTGCGGGGACAAACTCCGGAAGATGTCCGCGAGAGTATTGACATCCTTGCCGATTCACAGATCACCACTGTCATGCTCAGCCCTAATATTGGCCAGAGCGTGAATTACCCCAGTGATGTCTCAGAGCTTTGTCACTGGAGGCCATTGAGTGAGAAAACTCAGGCCATTCTTGAAAAGGGAATGGGGCCGATTTTTTCAAAGTTAACCTATGGTGTTGGAGATCTCTGGCGGAAGCACGGCATCGATAGCTATCGATTGATGGTGGATCGGGCCAGAGAGCACGGGCTCGAAGTATTTGCCAGCATCCGAATGAATGACGTTCACATGGTCGAGCTGGATGATGGCAAGGGACCTTACACCGATCCTTTCTACAGGGCTCATCCGGAATGGCGATTGCTGTCTGAGAAGGGTCATAATCCGCATGGCGCCTTGGGTCTGAACTACGCAATACCAGAAGTGCGCGCTCATCGCCTGGCTTTGATGGAGGAACTGCTCTGCCGCTATGATCTGGATGGTCTGGATTTGGATTTTCAACGAGGGTCTCCTTATTTCCCCCCTGATCGCTCTGATCTCGAATGGGACAATTCGCGTATGCCCTATTATCCTCGGGATCTCGCGGAAAAGAGTGCTCCAATCATGACTCAATTTTTAGAGGAAGTCAGAGCGATGACGCAAAAGCTGGCAGCAGAAAGAGGGCGGGATATTGTGGTTTCTGCCCGGGTTCCTTCGACTCTTTCGGGCTGTCGAAGAGTGGGGCTGGATCCGGTTGCCTGGCACCAAAATGGTTCCCTCGATTTTTTGACGGTCGCTCGCTTTCTCCATATTTATTTTGATCTTCCCCTGGAGGAATTTCGCCGGGTGCTCTCGGGGCTTTCGATCCATGCCTGTATCGAGCATACGGTGGGGGCATCTTATGAAAACGGTCACGGTTATTCCCGGAATGTATCGCCTGAAATTTATCGAGGAGCTATTGCAGCGGCTTATGCTCAAGGCGCTGCTGGAATCACTCTCTACAATATGTTTGTCTTTCTGGGCTATGGTCTGGATCCGAATGGCAAGGATTGGTCTCACTTGGAGCCAAAGGAGATTTTTCAGGAAGTCGGTGATCCCCAAACTCTCGAGGGCACGGATAAACTCTACTTAGTCGATGCTACCTTTCCGTTTTTTGATCTTCGGTTCTTCGATTCTCATGCGCCATTGCCGGCAGGCGTTACGCCCGACTCACCTTTGATGGTGCCGCTGATTATCGGTGAAAAAGACCCTGTAAATCGTCAGATGACTCTCAGAGTTGTGCTGGATGAGCCCAAGTCTGACTTAGAAATGGCAGTTCAATTAAATGGTTATTCGCAAGGCCCTGCTTCCCCGGCTACCACTCCAACTCTTTTCGAAGAACCATATAATCAAAAACCACCTCAATTGGAATGTTGTCAGGACTTCATCGTCGATGGATCCAACCTATTTTATGGGAGAAATGAAGTGGCTGTTATGGCTTCGGCTCCTGTGACGGTCACCAGTATCGAGCTTGCCGTGACAGATCCCTGAGGGCTGTTATGCCTTCAGATCGGAGTAGTTGTCTCTGAGAGGAGAAATTTGGCCTCTCGGAGGTAATCTCTAAAAGGTTTTAGTACCATCGTATGGATTCTAAATGAATATCCATTCAATGCTTGTGAATAAGCAAAAAATGCAGAGGCGAAGCAGAATGGAGATACCATTTTAAAGGCGATTTTATTTAAACGGCTTTCACAGCTGAGTTTAAATATCTAAAGCTATGACAAATATACATTCATTTCATATTCCCGTTATGGGAATTGGTTTTACCATTGATACTCCCTTGAAGGTTTCTCAGTACGGAATCGATTCGGTTATTTCCTTAGTTGATGACATTCTTTTGGAAAGGCTGAGAAAGATGTACTGTGGGAAATATAAAATCCCCTACAGTGAGATCACTGAAAAATGCAAAGATTTCAGAGCACAAAGGATTACTTCCTACCTCAATTTGATAAACAATTTAGCAGAAAAGAAATTTGAAGAGCTGAAGAATGTAACGGTTGAAAAAAGAAGTGAGGTGAAAAAATACTTCAGTATGTTACCTGATGGTTCCGCTATAAAGCAGGAGTTTAAATATCTCACGGAAAAATATTTTAATATAAGTGAAATCAAGAATTGGCTCAAAGACTATTTATCAATGGGTAGTATTGACGTCAATATCATGACTAAGCTGGACAAGGAGAATTACGTCAAAGGAGAGAAACTACCGGTTGAATACAATGACGCTCATGCGGCGCTGAGAGGATATGCAAAAAGTAATTTAAATTCTTCGTTGGTACTTTCGGCTGGGATGAATCCCCGGCTATATAGTTATTTAGCAGAATTTGAAGATTTTCATCCTGATAAAAACGGAAAAATAAAAAAGAAGATTGTCTTAAAGGTGAGTGATTACAGATCGGCCTTTATTCAGGGAAAGTTTCTGGCCCGAAAAGGAATATGGGTTTCTGAATACAGAATAGAGTCAGGCCTAAATTGTGGAGGACATGCCTTTGCCACAGATGGCTATCTTTTAGGGCCTATTTTGGCTGAATTCAAGGAGAAGCGTGATGAACTGGTTAATTCACTCCGTGAAATCCTGATGAAAGCACTTGAGAGCCAGAATCGTTCTATACCGAAAGCAGCATTAGCGGTTAGAATCACTGCCCAGGGTGGAGTTGGGACGGCTGAAGAGCATCAATTTCTAATTGATCATTATCAAGTCGATTCAGTTGGGTGGGGCACTCCTTTTCTATTAGTTCCGGAAGCAACAACGCTCGATGATTCGACCCTAAACAAATTGCTGAAAGCGAAAGAAAATGATTTATATTTAAGTCATATTTCTCCTTTAGGTGTTCCATTCCATAACTTAAGAGGAAATACGAAAGATCTCGATAAAATGTCATTGGCAGATCAAGGAAGGCCGGGTAGTTCGTGCCCCAAAAAATTTGTTTCCATAAACAAAGAATTTACAGAAAGACCTATCTGCACTGCTTCACGGCAGTACCAGTATTTAAAGTTAAAAGAATTGGATAACAAAAAACTATCTCCAGAAGAGTATCAAATCAGACATGCCAGGATTGTAGAAAAATCGTGCATTTGTGTGGGGCTGGGCACATCAGCTCTGTTGGCAAATAATTTAGACACTAAAACTGAGGGAAGTGGTGTCTCCGTTTGTCCGGGGCCAAATCTGGCCTATTTCTCAAAAAGCATGAGTTTAAAAGAAATGACTGATCATATTTATGGGAGGTCCAATGGGATTTCCAGAGATGATCGGCCAAATATGTTCATTAAAGAACTCATTATCTATATGGAATACCTAAAAGATAAAATAGAAGAAACGAAAGTTTCTGTGACAGATAAGCAAAAGATGTATTTATCGACATTTGCAAAAAATCTCAAAGAGGGGATTGCCTATTATCACAGTCTTTTTGATGAGATGAGAGATAGATTTGAGGAAACGAAGTCGAGGATTCTAAGTGAGTTAGATGCCAGCAATAAAATGTTGGATTTTTTAATGACAGAAGTAGAAGATCTTTCGATCAAGTAGAGTGTTTGATTTTTATGACTTTAATGTTCAGGTTTTTGCCGAGATCCATAAAATAGCTGTTTTTAGAGAACGATGGTGAAGGGGTGTAGATGGAATATGCCACGGGGCCCTGCCAAAAGGTAATCAAAAACATCTAGATAGTATAAACAGAACTTGTCAGTAGACCTACTTTTTCCCAGATTTCACGGCATCTACACATTAGCAAAAAACTGAAAATGATCCCCTATGAATTGCCTTACGGTAAAATTATTATCCTACAGGATGATATGGCTGAAATCATCATCAATGATGGCATCGAAATGGATGCGGATATGGTGGTGGAGTACCATGATTTCCTCCTGGAACATCTGACGGCACCGTTTTCCCTCCTGATAAACAAAATCAATTCCTATACTTACACCTGGGAAGCCCAGCAGATGCTTGGGATGTTGGACGAGATCGATGCCATGGCTGTTGTAACGTATAATATAGTATCGGATAATGCCACTCGGTTTCTGGCCAGAATCCCGAGGAAAAAAGAATGGAATATGAAGATTTTTGACGATAGAGACCGTGCCCTGGCTTGGTTAGAGAAAGAGCATAAGGGGGTTGAGTAGAAGGATTGGTTTTTTCCTGCAAATTTACGAACGGTAAGTGACACAAATTGCTTTACGCTTGAAGAAGCGAATTTGTATAAGTATCTGTCTGTAGACAGACTGCTAAAAATGAAACCGTAGGTAAACCAAAATGAATGAAAAATTCCACAACTAGATTTTCAGATAGAGTAGAGAATTATATCAAGTATCGACCATTCTACCCATTGGAAGTGCTTAACGTTTTAAAGTCAGAATGTGGTCTGACCGAGAACATTGTCGTTGTAGATATAGGGGCAGGCACGGGGAAGCTCACAAAGCTTTTCCTAGAGAATGATTACAAGGTATTGGCGATAGAACCGAATAAGGAAATGAGGGAGGCAGCGGTGAACTTGTTGAGCCAATATTCCGATTTTACAAGTATTGCCGCTACGGCTGAAGATACTGGATTGGCTGAAAATTCGATTGGTCTGATTGTCGCAGGTCAGGCTTTCCATTGGTTTGATCCAAAGAAAAGTAAGCTGGAGTTTTCGAGAATTTTGCGGCCGGGAGGTTGGGTGGCTCTTATCTGGAATAAGAGACAGGTTGATACAACTCCCTTTCTCCGCGAATACGAATCCATATTGCAGAAACATGCGACTGACTATGAGGTCGTGGATCATAAGAATATTGGAGAAGACGCGATTGCGGCTTTTTTCAGTCCCGGTTCATTTCAATTGAAAACCAGTCAGAATAATCAACTTTATGATTATGAAGGTTTGAGAGGGAGATGCCTTTCTTCCTCTTATACTCCCAATGAAGGTTTTTCTGGGTACGAAGCGTTGGTTACGGATTTAAAACAATCTTTCGATAGATACCAAAAAGATGGTGTTATTGCTTTTGAGTACGAAACGCAGGTTTTCTATGGGCAACTTACGAAATGAAATGGCTCAAGCAGAAGTGATTTGGAATGCCCGTTATACTGCCAAGAGTTTCAAAGATAAGGTGTATTATGAGCCTTGGTTAAACCGCTGGGAAAAATACTTTCCTGCCAAAGATAGTCATACGTTGGATATCGGATGTGGGCTGGGTCTGGATACTGAAGTCCTATTAAGATCCGGATTTAGAGTAACGGCTATTGATTTTTCTGAGGGAGCCATTGCTCTGAGTAAACAGCGAAACCCGAAAGCGACTCATTTCAATAGGGATATTTCTAAGGGTATTGGGCTGAAGAAGAACAGCTTTTCTCTGATTGTCGCTAACCTCTCCCTGCATTATTTTTCAGAGACTCAAACACGATTGATTTTTAGAGAGATCGTAAATCTTATGGAAGAGAAGGGCTTTTTTCTGTTTCGTGTCAATGCAGTGAGCGACAAAAACGATGGGAGTGCGGACAGAAAAGAAGAGTGGGAGC
>JANQKU010000049.1 GCA_028280955.1 Opitutaceae bacterium | reverse complement strand
ACCGCGCATATTCGAAGTTCAGATGGAACGCTGGGGGTCGCTTTACTGGAGGTGTTCTTCCTGGAATAAGACTCTTGGATAAACGAGGAGAGGTTTACTGAGAAGGGCTAAGAATCATATTTTTGTAAAAAGATGATTTTTAGGGGATTTAATACTTGATTTTTTCAATTACGTGTCGTAAATCGACATGTAATTTAATGAAAAACGATGTTTCTCAGCTTGGTTTTTCGTGAGGGGTTCTACCAGCAAGCCTTATAGAATTCTTAAATCTACTAACTATAAAAGGGAACTATCTTCGGTTAAGATCCACTACTTGATTTATCAATTAACAAATTTATCGGTGAAATAAAAATACAATGAAAATGAACTCAAAATTATTACTGACTACGGTTGTTTTTGCTCTTTGGGGGAGCATACTATTGCCGACTTCTTCTCATGCAGAAGAGAGTGAATACTCGGATGAGATTGTTAATACGCTCCATGCATATGCTCCTGTTGTGCTTTACGAAGGAGGGTTTTATCCGGTTGTAGGTGTAGAGAAAAAGAAACCACTCATTAAGGTTGAGGATCAATTGATTGCAGTTAAAAAAGATACCAAAGTTTTTTTCTGGGCTGATGATTCTGATGTGTTGCCTGTGATTAAGACTGGGAGGAATGTGGTTACTGTTGATACAGGCGTGGGGCACGGCCTTGTCGGGGCTAATTTTGCCAATACTTCGTTGGGAGCGACGTCAGACTCTGCCGTAGGGTCTGAATCATTAGGTTACGAAGCCCCAATAAAAAATGATGATACGACATCTCTTTGGGAAGAGATAGTGTCGGTAAATGGTCGTTTAACAAATGCCTATGGAGTCTTTATTTTTTACAGTGATAAGGGTCTGGCAGAACTTCATTGGAGAAATTTTAAAAATACTGCCGAAGGAGAAACACTATCTGTTAAAGTACCTTATCTAAGTGCCAAGACTCTTAAAGAACATGTGAGCCCTCGCTATCTGCTACTGGCCTATCAGAATGGAGAAGAGTTAGTTCCTTCAGATAGTCCACAAAGGGAAGAGCTGCTTAAATGGCTTGAAACTTTATCGATGGCCCAGGTATCTGGATCATATGTCAAGGCGACTTACGACGAAAAAGTAAATCCGTCTCCGATTTTTAGACCTAACTTCAATCTAAGTGAATCGGATTACAAACGTTTAGAAGGTATGGAAGTTCCTGTGACCGTGATGATCAATAAAATAGGGCGTGTCACTGAAGCAATGGTAGACGCGAATATTTCGTCTTCGCTGGCCAACAGAATATCGGAAACAGTTCGTTTATGGAAATTTTTGCCAGCGATAAGAGAAGGTAAATTGACAGATCAAGAAGTTATGATACCGCTGCAGTTTTAACTCATTGCGAGTAAGTGCCGAAGAGCTAATCGGTATCCATTGAAGCCGAGGCCAGAAATAACACCGAGGCTGGCGGGCGCCGTGAGAGAATGCTGGCGAAATTCTTCACGTTGGTAAATATTGGAGATATGCACTTCAATATTGGTGAGTGATGCGCTTTTGAGTGCATCATGTAGGGCCACACTGGTATGAGTAAAAGCGCCGGGATTAAAGATGAGACCATCTACGTTTGAATCATCGAGTTCGGCGATTTTATCGATAAGTGCGCCTTCGTGATTGGATTGAAAAAAGATAAGTTCAACTTCCTGGTTAGCAACATCGGCCCGCAGCATTGCTTCCAGATCAGCCAGAGTCTCGTCGCCATAGACATCGGGTTCTCTTTTACCGAGGCGGTTGAGATTAGGTCCGTTTAAAATGGCGATTTTTTTCATAGCGAAAGAGAGGATTTGAGCGAATTTCGGTTAATCTATCGGCAGGAGGTTGTTGCATGCAGAGAAAAAAGTCAAAAGAACGATTTTCGATGTACTCAGCCTGATGAGCCTTTATTTATGCCTGTTCTTTTATTTACCTAGAGGGGGCAGTCGGTAGAAATAAACTGCCAGGGGATATTGAATTTATCCGTCAGTTCTTGGGCTAAAGCTGAAATACCGAAAGTTTCGGTTGCATAATGGCCACAGCAGTAAAGGTTGAGGCTTTCTTCCTGGGCATCGTTGAAAAAGTTTTGTTTCAGCTCTCCTGTGATGAGTGTGTCGATTCCGGAAGCACGAAGGAGAGGGACGACACTGGAACCGCTTCCGGTGACAATGCCGATTTCTCTGGGTTGTTCATTTCCATATTCGATAGCGATAGTCCCTTTCGGGAAAAGGCTGCTGAGACGCTTTTTTAATTGGCTGCGAGTAAAGGGGTTTTTAACGATGAGGCCGATATCTCTTCCTTCGTAGGGGGCAAAGGTTCGGGTTTGTGTCAGCTCCAGCTTCTGGGCCAGGATAGCGCTATTACCGATTTCGCTGTGGGCGTCTAAAGGAAGATGACAACTATAAAGCGCACAGTTTCCATCCAATAATGTTTTAACTTTTTGGAAAACCGGGCCAGTCAAGGGTTTGGGTTGATCCCAGTAGATACCGTGATGGACAATGAGAAAATCGATTTTTTCAGCCACTGCTTTTTGAAAGGGTATCAGTCCCGCATCAACGGCTGCACCGATTCGGGTAACGCGTCCGTTATTCTCAATTTGAAGGCCGTTAAAGGAACCAGGAAAGTCTGGAAAATCCGGCAACCCGGTGCGTTCATTACAATAAGCGACAATTTCCTCTGTGGTGGGCATGGGAACTAGAGATGATGGTAAATTTGTTAAAGTGATCTGTTTCTCTCATGTGATGATGAAGCGATGCAATGGAATTGTTGTGTTGTGCTTTTATCCCCACCAGTTGGATTCCCCATAGGGAGAGAAGGGCTTTAATCTGTCTTGCTGAATGGATTAGATGCTTTCTACCATCTTTTTGGTATTTTTTAGACGTTCTCTAGAGCAAAATGCGAACACAGTTATTGACTTTTGCTGTCAAATATTGACTGATGTCAGAGGGGAGGAGTTTAGGTAAGGCAGACTTTGTATCTTTAGTCTTTTAAGATAGCTTTTAAAGGACTACACCTTTTTTAAATACGATGTCAGACGATTCTACACTTTTAGATTTAGTGGTTCAGGCGACGGGGAATTTTCCTTCTCGTCCGTCGTGGGATGAATACTTCATGGCGACGGCGTTTCTCATTTCGACACGTTCGATATGTGAGCGTTTGCAGGTCGGGTGTGTCATTGTTTCTTCAGGTGAACAGAAAAACAGAATTATTGCTGCGGGTTATAATGGGTTTTTACCAGGGGCTCCTCATGAATCAAGAGTTCGTGATGGTCACGAACAAGCGACTGTTCATGCAGAGCAAAATGCGATTTCCGATGCCGCTCGGAGAGGCAGCAGTGTCGAGGGGTGTACTGCTTACGTCACGCATTACCCCTGCATAAATTGTGCTAAAATAATGGCTGCGGCAGGTATTCGAACGGTTAAATACCATAAGGATTATCATAATGATGATCTTGTTCGGGATATTCTGGTTGAAGCGGGTGTCGCAATGGTTAAGTTATGAGACGAAGTATGAGTAGACGTGGGTATATGACCGGAAATCTGGCCGGGTCGCTTTTATTGGCGCATCCGAGCATGACGGATCCTAGTTTTCAGCATACTGTGGTGCTGATCTCTGCCCATAGCAATGAGGGAGCTGTCGGGGTTATTCTCAATCGTCCTTTGGGAAAATCTTTGGGAGAATTTAAAACGGAGGTTGTCACCGATAATTTATCAGAGATTCCCGTTTTTGTCGGAGGTCCGGTTGGTGACCGTCAGATTATTTTGTCTGCCTGGCAGGCTTCAGAAAGTTTGGGGGCTTTTAAGCTTTATTTTGGACTGGATGCGGAGAAAGCTGGGGAGATGGTTTCTGGTGGAACTGACATGGCGATGCGCGCTTTTGTAGGCTATGCTGGATGGGGAGAGGGCCAACTGGAAAATGAATTGACCCAAAATGCCTGGGTAGTGGCTCCAGTTGATGTGGAATTAATGAACGAATACGAGGGAGTGGACTTATGGCGTTCTATTTTGACGAAGGTAGACCCCGAGTTGCGCCTCATGTCTGAAGAACCGGAAGATCCTTCTCTTAATTAAAAGGCGCCTAAAAAGTCTCAATAACGATCCTTTTTTAAGTTCATTTATTAGAAAGTGGGATATTCTTTGGATATTTCGAGAATTGGGGTGCCAATTTATTCGTCAGAAAGTTTTTCAAAGGTATTGACAGATCTATCCGGGATGCATGTTTTGGCCTCCTTATGAAAGTTGTCTCATCACTGAAATCCGCCAAGAGGCGCCATCCTGATTGTCAGGTTGTTCGCCGCAGAGGGAGAGTCTATGTGATCTGTAAGTCTAACCCTCGCTTCAAAGCTCGCCAAGGTTAACTAAACTATTTTTCTATCGTGAAGTCCAAAATTCATCCAAAATACAATGACGTCTGCTTTATAGACGTTTCTTCAGGAAAGAAATTTCTAACAAAGTCTACGCTAACTTCACAGCGTAAGGAAACAATCGATGGGGTTGAATACAATGTCGTTGTGCGTGATGTAACCAGTGATTCTCATCCTGCCTATACCGGTGAAAAGCGTTTTGTCGATACAGCTGGGCGAGTGGAAAAATTTCAGTCCAAGTTTCGCCGTCAACGTTCGGGCGCGTAAATCAATTTTTACCTTCTCTTCGAAAAGCTCTCTATTTTTAGAGAGCTTTTTTAGTGGTGAAGCAAAGCAGGCATTCTTTCTCAATTTACCTATTGAAGCTTTCTTTTGCTCCTAAAACTGTAATGGAGGTGTCGTTGGAACTCTATAGTTGTTCTTCGAAGGTGTGGATGAAAAGGCCGGAGCGTAATTTAGGCTCAAACCAAGTGCTTTTCGGCGGCATAATCTGATTGGCATCCGAGATATCAATGAGTTGACTGATGCTGCCTGGATAGAGGGAAAAGGCAATCGCAGCCTCACCTGCATCGACTCGTTTCTCCAGCTCTTTCGTTCCACGGATTCCGCCGACAAATTCAATGCGGGTATTGGTACGAGGATCATCAATACCGAGCAGAGGAGAAAGCACACGATCTTGGAGCATGCTGACGTCAAGGCGTGAGACAGGATCTGCATCGGGGTTCACTTCCAATTTTAGCCCATACCATTGATGGTTAAGATAGAAGCTGACGTCACCCTGATTGGCCGGTTCTGGATTGGCGTTTTCGAAAAGTCTGAAACCAGGTGTTTGCTGTAATGCTTCGAGCAGCTCTTCGGCGCTATGTTCATTTAGGTCGGCCACCAGTCGGTTGTAGGCGAGGACGATGAGTTGTGAAGCGGGGAAAAGGACAGTGAGAAACCAATTATAGTCTTCGTTGCCGGTATGGTTTGGATTTGCTTCACGCCGTTCTCTTCCCACTCTGGCAGCGCTGGCGGATCGATGGTGTCCATCGGCCACATAGAAAGCGGGAATTGTGGTAAAGGCAGAGAGATACGGTTCATTGTCGGATATCTTCCATACAGTGTGGCGAATACCATCTTCAGCAGTGAAATCGTAAAGTGGTGCTCCTTGGCAAGTGGTTTCGACCATGGCGTCGATGGGAGCATTATCAGGGTATGTGAGGAAAACAGGGCCTGTGTTGGCAGAGAGGTCGCTCGTTAAACGTGTGCGGTCATTTTCTTTTTTGGGCTGAGTGTTTTCGTGCTTTTTGATCAGTCCAGCTTCGTAATCATCGATGTGGCAGAGTGCCGCCAGGCCTCGTTGGATATGTGAACCCATCTGTTGTTGATAAATAAATAAGCTGGGTTCGCTTTCACGGATGAGATCTCCATTATTCTGAAGTCGAGCGAGATTTTCTTTCGCTTTCTGATAAATGGCATCAGAGTAAGGATCTGTCCCTTTGGGGAAATCAATCTCCGCTCTGACAATATGTAGCATGCTCAAGGGATTGTCTTTGGCAATTGAGCGGGCTTCTTCAGTGGAAACTACATCATAGGGAAGGGAGGCAATTTTTTCAACGACTGCTTCTGATGGACGGAGGCCTTGGAATGCACGAATACGCATAGGCCGTGAAGCGAACATAGAGGTCTGCCGATGGCAAGTAATTCTCTATTCTAAAGAAAAGAAAATGAATTGGCGGAATGGTTTTTCCTAAAAGAAAAAGAGAATGCCCAATAAGAGAACGGAGAGACAGGCGGTGATGCCGATAGGAAAGGCGCCTTTTTCGCTTTGAAGGTGGAGATTCTTACGCTTAACAGCTTGTTCCTGGGGGCTGTTGCCCACCAAGTTCCAGTAAGGGGTTAATAAAAAGATCATTGCCTTGGCTGGACCTTCTTTAGCCATGTGACAGATATGGGCTGTTACTCCGGTAATAAGTATTCTGTGAGTTAAGGTATTTATCCCGTTCAAGCTGCGATTGAAAAACGAATAAAAGAATCGGCCTCCTTTGCGATAGAACCAGTCGACATCGATATTAATGGAACGGATTTGTATCGGATAAAGGCCAAAGAGGAGCAGAAGAGTAAAAGCCAAAGCAGAAAAGGTAAGTAACATCCCTTGGCTCATAATATGAGCAAAAGTGAATAGCTCATAGGTGGTTTCACTGGCAAATGGCAATAGTTTGTAGAGGGTTTGCTGAGGAAAGATGCCTATAAATATACAGAGAAAAGCAATCATACCCATCGCGATTCTCATATTTATTGGTGCTTCTTTGACTCTAATTCCGGAGTCGTGAGAAAAAAATGCAAAAAAGGGTACTTTGATACCGACGTAGTGGAGTGCGCCAGCAGAGGCAAAAAGAAGCGCTAGCCAGATGATGGTGTAGTGTCCTTCGGCAGTAGCAGAGAGGATCATTGATTTGCTGACAAAGCCATTGAATAAAGGAAATGCGGAGATGGAAGCTGCGCCGATCATGCAACATATTGCTGTGAAGGGCATGGATCGAAAGAGGCCTCCTAGTTCAGTCGCCTTTATTTTCCCAGTCTGATGTATAACAGCTCCGACTGACATGAAGAGGAGGGCCTTGTATAAGATATGACAGTACGCATGAGCAGAAGCGCCATTCAGGGATAGTGAGGTTCCGATACCGATACCGACCACCATAAAGCCGACTTGATTGATAAGACTGTAAGAGAGGACTTTGCGGAGATCGTTTTCGATAAGAGCGTAAAACATGGGAAAGGTCGCCATTGCCATCCCTATCCACAAGAGCGAGGGTTCTCCGGGGAAGCCCCGCATCAATGCGTAGACGGCGCCTTTAGTGGTAAAGGTTGCCATAAAGATAACGCCTCCGATAGATGCTTCTGGATAAGCATCGGGTAACCAAGCGTGAAGGATAGGCCAGGCGCAATTCAGCCCGAATCCTATGAAAATAAGATAACTGGAGAGATTGTTCAGGCCGATATGCCCAAATTCGGTAGAACCAAATTCTTTGAAATGAAGCACAATCCCCGAGAGAAGAATCAGTCCACCTACGATGTGAACCAGCAGATAGCGGATAGCGGCTCCCATGGATGTGTCCGATCTTCGGGCCAGGATGAGGAGTACTGCTCCTACCGTGAGCATTTCCCAGAAAATAAATAGAGTGATCAGATCTCCTGCCAGAACCATTCCGATCGCGCAGCCTGCATAGAGAAAACCTGCGAAGTATTCCAGGTCATTACGGACATGGATATTGTAAATAACAGCTATGAAGGTAATAACTGTGAAGATATTGACAAAAATTAAGCTGAGTCTATCGACCCGACCGAAAATCAACTCAAAATCGAGAAGTTGAAAGGTCCAGTAGATACCTTCGGGCATTTGCAAATAATGATAAAAAGCAAATGCTGGCAGGGCGAGCATATAGCCCAATTTGAGTTTTCCTTTAAACAGCGGAATGAGCAGCGCTCCAACCAGAAGAATGAACTGTGGAGGAATGGAATTATTCATAGTAATCCTCGTCTCTTTTCACCAAGGGGCGAAGAATGTATTTGGAAATTAGGACGAGAAGAAGACAGGCAACGAATCCAAAAATGGCATAAAACCCTGGCCAATTTTCCCATTGATAGACGGCATGTTTGTCGAATGCATCGGAGAGAAAAAGAAAATCGAGTAGAAAAGTACAGCCACAGAGAAGGAAAAGGCTACCAAGGATTATCCTTATTTTTTGGGGTTTCTGAGGAGAATTAGATTGGTTCATCTTTGAGAAAAATTATCCGATACCCGGTTGGGTCATGCTTCGTGTTTACGTTCTTGTTGTTCTTTTTTTATGATATGTCGTTTTAAAAGGAGGTAAAGTGACGGGTTGCTGATTCTGCCAGTGTGAAAATCAATTCGGGATAAATGAAAAATGCAATGGATCCTATCGCTGTTAGAGCAAGGGCTACGACAGAGCAGGGATGAGCTTCCCGGACTTTGTTATCGAAGAGCGCTTCTTCTGGTTGACAGAAAAAAGCCTTGAAAACGATAGGAAGGAAATAGGCTGCGTTAAGGAAAGAGCTTATTAAAAGGATGATAAGCATGGCATACTGACCATCGTTTACGGTTCCCCAGAGTAAGTAAAATTTGCTCCAGAAACCACCGGCAAAGGGGAGCCCGATAACACTCATTGAGCCGATAAAAAAAGCAATCATGGTAAGGGGCATCTGCTTGCCGATCCCTGTCATTTCGCTGATATATTTTTTGCCGGTGGCCTGAAAAATAGCTCCGGCGCAAAAGAAAAGGGTTATCTTTCCAAAAGCGTGCATGCCGATATGCATCATGCTTCCGGTTAGACCATAAGGCGTCAGCAAGGCGACGCCGAGGATGATATAGGAAAGTTGTCCTATGGTCGAAAAAGCCAGACGTCGCTTTAAATTATCCTGGGTCAGAGCGATTAAGGAGGATACAATAATGGTAAAGGCCGCGATCCAGGTGATGATAGTTCCCAGATCAAGATTACTGAGAAAATCTGTTCCGAAGACACCTGTATAAACACGAAGGATACAAAAGACTCCGACTTTTACCACGGCCACAGCATGGAGTAAGGCGCTGACCGGAGTAGGTGCGACCATGGCTGCCGGAAGCCATGAGTGAAAGGGCATTAAACCGGCTTTGGCAAAACCGAAAGTAAAGAGTAAAAGCAGGATAAGTCCTTCTGTCGCATTGATGTGACCGCTGAGAAAACCATCACCGACAAAGTCCATATTGCTATCCGTTTTCAAGAAGACAAAGATAAGAGCAGGTAAAACAAACCCGATAGAAGTGCTAAGCAGATAGGTGAGATAGGTTCGTCCCCCTGTCCGGGCTTCCTTGTCCTGATGGTGAGTAACCAGAGGGAAAGTTGCCAGCGAAAGCATTTCGTAAAAGAGATAAAGCGTAAAGAGATTGGCTGAAAAAGCGACACCAATAGTTGCTGACAGGGAGATGGCAAAGAATGAATAAAAGCGAGTCTGAGAATGCTCTTTGAGACCGCGCATATAACCGATGGAATAGAGCGAGGTGATAATCCAAAGAGAGGAGGCAATCAGCGCAAAAATCATCCCAAGACTGTCGACTCTGAAAGCGATGGAAAGATTTGGGACGATTTCCCAGATGGTATACTCGATGGTATTTCCTGCCAGGATCGTTGGGAGCATTGAGAGGACTAATCCGAGTTTAATAAATCCGGCCAGGAAGGTGCAACCTTCTCGCAAGTTGGGTTTACGGCCAAAAAGAACAATCGGAAGGACTGCCACAAGAGAAACAAGGCAAGCCATAACTGGGGTAAAACGGATGATGTCTGTCGGTGTCATATTAACGGATACCGGTGGCAACTACAAAATCGGTGATGATGCCAATGATCGGCTGATTAAAGATACCGATCACGAGGAGTAATACAGCTGTAGTGAACAGGGGAATCAGCATAGAGGGAGATGCTTCGCATGTTTTGTTGTGCTCTTTAGAGTGATGATGTCCGTGCCCTTCAGCTGGTTTTGTTCCAAAATAGGCAATTTCAATAATACGGAAAAAGAGAACAGCATTGATCAAACTGGAGATGAGCAGAGCGATGACATACTCCCAATGACCGGAATTAATTCCTCCCTGGATAAGATACCATTTACTGAAAAAACCGCAGGTGGGAGGGATGCCGATAAAGGAAAAAGCACCAACGACAAAGGCCATCATGGTAAGGGGCATCTTTTTAAACATTCCTTCGACGGCATTTAGATCTCGCTTCCCTGTTTGAGCAAAAATGATTCCGGCAAAGAGAAAGACGCAAAGTGTCATAAAGGCATCACTGATGATGTGATAAATTGCGCCAATCATGGCGGACTGTTCTGCCAGCCAAACACCACCAACCATATAACCGACTTCGGCGATAATGAGAAAAGAGAGCATTTTGCGCAAATCAGTTTGCCAGAGAGCTGCCACTGATCCCGCAAGAATGGCGACGATTGCCATCCAAATGATGATATCGTTCCAGTCCAGTTGGATAAAGCTGTATTCGGGGCTAAAGACAGTGAGCATCATGCGAATCATGGTGTAGATCATGACCTTAGTCACCAGTGGGGCTAAGAGTGTGCTGGTCGTCGTGGGGGCGAAAGCATAGGCATTGGGTAACCAGGCATGGAGAGGAAAGAAAGCCATCTTGATCCATACGCCAACGGTTATAAGAATAAAGGCGACCATGATGGATTGGGAACCAAAGAGTTCTCGGGCGACCAATTGTTCCTGAATGTCGAGCATGTTCAGCGAACCAGTCTTGATATAGAGATAGCCAACTCCCAGAAGATAGAAGGCCGCTCCAATCGTTCCCATGATAATGTATTTGAAGGAAGCGAAGGTCGCTCTCTTGGATCCTATCGCAATTAAGCCGTAACTGGTGAGCGAGGAAACTTCAATGAGAACGTAAAGGTTAAAAGCATCACCCGTCATGACCATTCCGATTAAGCCGGCGATCAATAAAAGATAGAGAGTATAGAACTGGGATACTTTATCCGGTGTTTCAACGATAACTCTTTGGCGGGAGTAGACACTTACAATTAAACCCACAAGTGAAATGACGACAGTGACAAGTGCGTTGAGCCCATCAATGCTGTATTCAATTCCGATAGGAGGGCTCCATCCATCTAAAAAGTAATGGATTGTCCCTTCATTAAGAGTCCGAAAGAGGGTGTAAAGACTGGCAATTACGGAGATGGCCAGACTGAAAAAAACGAGAGGAAAACAAATCCA
>JANQKU010000033.1 GCA_028280955.1 Opitutaceae bacterium | reverse complement strand
GCCACGATGCGGGGGATTGAGCTTGAGCCCGAATCTGTAATTTTTCGCCGTTGGGGATATCGATTTACCCGAACCTCAGATCGTCTCCCCGGCGATAATGGACACGATTGGGGAATCTACTCAGCCAGGGAATCAAAAAGTGAATAAACCAAGAACAGTGAGAGCTCAGTCAAGTTCCGTCCATAGTCAGAATTCGTCCATAACGTATCCACTTTCTCATTACATCTAAGTATAACTTCGGCCCAAACACGAACTTGATCACCAACTCAGAACTAATCGCTTTCTGCTCTCTACTGGTGTGCATCGCTACAACTTTGCCGGGAAGTTTGGGCTTACTAAAATACTCCCACAGGTTTGCAGCCACCCGTGACGGAGCTAGGTGGATTTTCGTTACTTCAATCCCCATGTACACCATTAGCGCCATTGGCCTGAGCGCTACAATAGCAATGACAATGAAGAATGGTGAGAGACTGGGCCCAATTGCTCTCGTTACGCTACTATTCATAGTCTGCAGCGTTTACGCTTTTCTCATGCATACGGGGTTGGTGTTTAAACCGATAAAACGTCCCACCTATGTATCCCTCGAAGAAGCCATCGACAGATACGGTAAAAAAGAGGAAATTATAGGAGTAATTGATAGACAGGGTCAGGCATTCGCATACATCACACAACTGGCCAGACGCCCACATGTTGTATACCAGAACGAGGGACCTTCCCCCTTCATCATGTCTCATTGTATTTTAGCACATAGCTCAATGGCATATGAAATAGACGACTGCTTCAAGTCACCTAAAGTTTGTATCTCATCGGTTCTGGCAAACAATTTGGTCTTCTATGACAAGAAGAACCATAATACCGTACAACAAGTTTTGAACAAAAAAGTCGAAATGGAGGAACCGTTGACACCTCTACCGACTATAATGACTAGCCTAGCCTGCTGGAAGGAGCAGTTTCCAAATTCCAAAGTATGGGTACGTGAAATCGTCTGGAGAGACACTTTCTATTTTACATTTCTGGCGCGAAAATCAGTTATCGATCCTTCAAGCCCTGAGTTAGTCTATCCACTCCAACACCCGCTTGACATTAGGCTTCCAATGAAGTCAGCGGTGCTGGGAATACATCTCGGCAGTATCTCCAAAGCCTACCCGGAAGATCTCTTTAAGAGAAACCGACTTATCCAAGATACTTTGGGCAAGATACCTATTTGCATGATGGCGTCACCGGATGGTGAATACATTCAGGTATTTTCAAGAGAGAATTCGGATCGAAAAACACTTTCCTTTCTATTATCTGAAAAGCATGCGTTCATTGATGACGAGACCGGATCAACGTGGAACCTAAAAGGAGAGTGCACTCTAGGACATTACAAAGGACATGTATTACAGCCGATTCCTCACTACAGTAAAATTTTCTGGTTTTGTTGGGCAGACTTTTATCCGGAGACCGAGATCTACGACATTCATCAGGATTCAATCTCAGAAACCACCAACCCGACACTTCACCCCAAACAGAGCAACAGTTCCCTGCCGACACGCTAGACAACTATCGGAAATTGGCTCACAAAATGAAAAGGTAACGTGAACAGATAATCTGGGATGTATTTAAGAACTCCGCGTTTTTCCTTTCAAACGACGCTCTAATTTCCATTGGCGTCGATCAAGACGCATACAGTCTAATATCTCCTCCAGAAGCCTCTTCAACTCAGTGGATTCCTGCTTACTTAGGTTCGCTTGGAGAATACTAATTGCTCTGTAATGCGCCTCGACCATCTGATCCTCCAAAGAGCTTCCAAACGAAGTAAGCTTAACCCTGGTAGCACGGCCATCTTCAGGGCATCGATACCTCTCAATTAAACCAGCCTTGTCCATTGATTGTAGCAGGCCAGTCAGGGTCGCATTAGCCATCTGCAGGCGATTGACAAGATTCTTAATGATACAGTCGTCTTCCTCAAATAGAGCTAAAAGAACGCTACCCATTCCAGGCCGAAGGTGTTGATTCAGACCCGTCACCTCAAAACTCCGTTCTATGAGGCCCATGAATTCATAGTAAATTCCTGCCAGGTAGAATGGCAGATCGTTCATACGACTTGTTTTGCGATTAGTCACCTTAGTCCTCGGAACTCCCGACATCTTTTTAGAAACCTTCTTTTTCACTCGGCAATTTATGTCTGTATTGTTTGCGATTAAATCGTACCACGATTTTCCCTACCCTAACATTGCCATCCGATGATTCAATACCAACCAAGAGAAATTTGGGGAAACAAAATGGCCGGGTAAAGTTCAAACTCAATTGTAGTTTCCATTGAAATACGACATCCAGTCGCGTAACCAAATATCCCATATAGAAGCGTATCAAAAACCAAGATTTCCGAGCCGCACCGGTTCAATTCTGCAACTTTCCTTTCCCTAATCCATACTCATGAGTCATGAGCGAATAACGCCAAAATTGTTTCACGAAATGGCAGTTCGTTGTTGATGCTTGAAGAGGACTGATTACAATTAGACTTACCCGATTTCCAAATGTGACTTCTGGCGGATATTAAATTCGCCAGAAGGCTACATGGAGAGACCAGCCGGATAATCTATAGAATAATTTAGAACACAATTAACATGAATGGATCCCTTTCTCTTTGCTGTATGCTGTACCTTCTGGGCACCTTTTTAACATGCTCTGGATTCATCTCCATAAATGAAGATCAGACTCTGAATCGGATCGCTCTAGGCTCCTGCGCCAGACAAAACCTTCCCCAACCTATCTGGGATCCTATTTTCGAATATGAACCCGATTTGTTCATATTTCTTGGGGACAATATCTATGGCGATTCCACAGATATGGACGTTTTAAAAAGAAAATACGGGCAACTGGCGGAAAAACCAGGCTTCCAGAAGCTTCGAAAAAGCGTTCCCATTTGGGCAACCTGGGACGACCATGACTACGGCGCCGATGATGCAGGTGCGGAGTATCCAATGAAAGCCGAATCACAGCGCGTGTTTCTCGACTTTTTCAATGAGCCGGCCGACTCTCCCCGTCGACAAAGAGAAGGTATCTACGATGCAAAAATTTTCGGCCCCAAAGGAAAGCGAGTTCAAATAATATTGCTCGATACACGTTACTTTCGTGGCCCATTGAAACTCAAACCCAGAAAACCCGGTGAGATACGAGGCGACCGGTACCTCCCCAGTGATGACACATCCGTCACACTCCTTGGAGAAACGCAATGGAAGTGGCTGGAAGAACAACTTCGAACACCTGCGGAGGTTCGTATCATTGCGTCCAGCATTCAGGTTATTTCCGAAGAGCACGATTCAGAAAAATGGATGAATCTTCCCCATGAACGGGAAAGGCTTTATCAGCTAATTTATGACACCATGGCTTCGGGGGTGATTTTTGTGAGTGGTGACGTACATCGAGGCGAACTATCGAGAATGGATGGTGGATCTGGATATCCGTTCTTTGACCTGACTTGCAGTGGACTAACTCAACTAACAAAATCGAAGTTATCGGAATGGACTAATCGGCACAGAATTGGGACCATTAATTGGACACAAAGTTTTGGTACCATTGAATTTGATTGGGAAGAGCTAGACCCACTGATTCGACTTCAAATCAGAGACGATGACGGAGAGGTTTGCCTTCAAAGAAAGGTTCATCTCAGCGAATTACAAGCGATGTGAATTCAAACGTATTCTTTTGATTAGGGGAGAAGAACTCTACAGCTAAGAATATATTTGATCGTTTGTCTATCGGTGAGATAACCCTATATCACTAACGAGCTGGAAGTCACAAGACCGAAAAGATTTAACAATGTAACACTACCGCCTAATTTTGAAAGATCCCGTCTGGATGAGCATACGGCTTTTAGCTGAAAATCCTTCACGATCATAAACAGCAACAGTAATCCACTGTTGTCCCGAAAACATGTTTTTCCACTTAAATGTGTATTCTTTTCGAGAAACCTGATCAGTATATAACAATTTGTCCGCAACGTAGAATTCGACGCGCTGAATATCGCTTAGTCCATTGGCATCATACACTTCGATCATGAATTCAATAGTTTGCCCCTGAGCGTAGATTTGACCGTCTTCTGGGGTGACAATCTCGAGACTCGGATATGCGTTTACATCGATTAAATTTATTAGCTCCGTGTAGTGATCAGTTCCGAGACAATCTGGGGAGTAAGTCAATGTTTCATCAATTCCTGCTTTGGTATAACGCTTGTTATTTGCGTGATATTTCTTTCCTGCACTCTTAATTCTCTCAGCAACAACAGGAGCTAAGTTAGGTCTTGTACCGATTCGACTGATATGTGGATAGTTCAGTACCTCGGTAATATCAGCGGTCTTGCTCCAGTAACCAAGCTTTACCCTTCTATCTCGGTTTCGCAAAGACTCAGCCTCCTTAATGCCCCCAACTTCGACGTGTGCTTCATCCCAAAGATCATATTGTCCGATTAACTCAATCAATCGATCATACAACTTCTGATTTTCCGCAAAGGGATAATTCTCATCATCCTTCGTATCGATCCAGATGATCGCCCCAGGCTTCTTTTTTAGTTTAAACTCTCGAAAGACTTCCTCAAGTCTCGGAATAGTTATTCCCTGCCCTCTGAGAGGGTATGATTTATCTTTTTTTGGATCAAACCAATAGGCCGCATCCAAAGTCTTGAGTTCCTTGACCTCTCTATTTGCAACAACGTAGTCCTTGTCACAGGTTCGGGCAGTTGTACGATCGTGGATCACAACGATATCTAAGGGATCGTCACCCGTTTTTCGCACATCAACGTCGATGCTCGTGCCATCCTTGAGATTCTGAAGATATCCCCGGAGTGTGGATTGAGGTTGTTCCGCAACACCTCCACGATGAGGAACAATGTCTGTTATTTTTATGGTTTCGTCCTGCGCATAGCCCCTATCAAGGGAAAGTCCAAAAAGCACCAATACTAAGAAACCATAATATTTTGAATTGCTCGATCTACTTCGCATGGGAACCGAAAGAATGAACAGTTTATACGGAATCTACAACCTTATGATTACCTTTTCAATTTAGAGACGATTCGAGTGACAAAAACAATTAGTTACACCATCCAAAATCTTTCCGATGCCAGACAAAGATATCAGGCTCATTCCAATCTCTCAACAGTCCGCTTTTCAACAATCACTATCCCCAGCTATGACAAACCGGCCAATTAATCATAGCATTGGCATCGTCCAGGAACTGCTCTCTCGGGATTCCGACGCAAAAGCCGACTCATCTCGATCGCAATAGTTGCCTAGTGGCTAATTTTGCAAACTCTCTTCTCTTCATTTTTTCATTGATTAATGGTTACTAGCAGATTCCAGTTCGAGCCGCATACTTTCTATCTTTGAACGAACGTCCAGCACCCGCGCTTTCAACGGCTCTTTGTAACGCCAAGCCATACGATCGTATCTTTCCGCTGGCTCTGATATTGATACTTCAATTTCGTCCAGGTACCTCTCATTGAGGTCAAGGTAGTAGGATACCGTTTCAGGATTGTGAAAGCCGCCGCCGTCAACCGTCACATAAACAGGTGTTGTATGAGCTATTTGATATCTACCTGCCCGAACCTGTGCGGAAATCCAAAACCCGTGTTCCGCTTTTATCGCGTGCTCCAGTACTAGCTTCTCCTTTGAATTTCCATTCGTCTCTTCCGAAACATTTAAAGCGGCAACCGGTTTCCCATGGACTATTATTTGAAGATCTTGAAGAGGAATTTGGCCCTTATGGCCGAGTGCGATCGCTTTAACTGAAATTTCAGTTCCCTCCATCACGTCGAGCTTTTCACCAGGACCAACTCCGTTCACCTCTAAAAACAACATGGGACCACTGGTAACAAATGTGTTTCCAGCTCTGACTGACTCCAGCCAATTTCGGTGGGTAAAATCACTATCCACCTTTGTATAGAACCTAACATTTCCAATACGTGGATTTGCAGGCGGATACTCCGGACCCCACCGAACTGCACTAATACCACACCAGGGAAAGTCCGATCCAGCCGTAGCGGTCAATTGAAACCCGAGATCCAAGTAATGATAGTAGTGATCTGTGTGCAATGGCCCTCCCGGAACACAAAACTGGAGAAGCTCCAAAAAATCCACCTTTCCAGACAACACATCCAGAGTCATGCCTCGCCTACCCTCGAAAGTCATACCCTGGTGCGCATAACCGGCAAGGCCGCCGAATTCGTGAATTTTGTCAAACACTTGATCATACAAGAAGTACTGCCCACGATATCGCATCTGTTTTTCTGCACCAAAAGTAATCGTGTGCCCCAACTCATGGGTACGTGGATCTTCTTGGCCAGAAGTCAAAATGTGATCACCTTCACTATAAACCCCGTTTTCACCGAAGGCGTATTGGGTATAGTAGGTGGCTTGAAAA
>JANQKU010000232.1 GCA_028280955.1 Opitutaceae bacterium | reverse complement strand
CAGAGTCACTTCACTCAAGCCGGAGGATGATAAGCCGCATTGGCAGACTTACGAAGCGTTTCAAGTCTTCGAAAAGTTACCTGATGAAAGTTACCGTAGTATCCTCGGTGAATGGGGTAATGTCGGAAAAGACGCGATCTATGAACATCTGGAGCGAAAGTCGATTCATACTTCGGCTGATTCGACCGTTCACCGCATTCAGTCCACCAAATCTCAACCTTATGATCTTGAAGCAGACGAGTGGGTTGAGAGCGTTGCCTGGGTCAACGAGTCCTGGGAGGACTGGTATCGGATTCAACCACTGAAGTCGAAGAAAAGGTTGCAACTGTTGGTTGAGGGCAAACCTTTTGTGAAGGTCGCAGTGGAAGTGTTCGACGATCAAGGTCAACTTGTTGAGCTTCAGGAAGGACAGGGGACCTCAACTCAAAAACCATTCACCTTCTTAGCCGAAGCGGGTGTCAGTTATAAAGTGCATGTGTATGAACCCAAGCGCTCAATTGTCTACCTTTGGGATGTTAGTGGAAGCATGGGTGCTTTTATCCCGAGCATTGAAAACGCAGTTCTTAAGTTCGCTCAGGAAATTGACTCCAATTCCGAACAAGTGCATCTCCTCCCGTTCGATGATCCAGCACATTTTTTGCTCGAAGACTGGGCAAGCGACTCGTATTTGCTGCAGAATACCGTACGTAACTACAAGGCTCCCAGTTCCAGTTATGCTCACTTGAATTTGCTGGCTGCGACAGAAAGGTTGGCTGACGAAATTGGAACTCGTGCGGCGATTGTAATCACAGACTGCGAGTCGGGCAGAGGAGTGAATCCTGAATTATGGCAGGCGCTTAAAAGAGAGAGACCGGCGGTATTTACCTTCCAGACTTCCGATCAAACATCCGCATACCGCATCGAGCAGGATGACATGCAGGATTGGGCGGCCGTTGGTGGTGGTTTTTATTATAATACGCGTTCACCCCACGAACTGGATGATGCATTTGCCCGTGTGCAGGCCTATCTCAGGAGACCTGCGCCGTACCGCATCATGTTGGAAGCTCCGGCGCTTGAGCCTTCGACAATCTCGGTAATCGATGCTCGGGAGAAGTCAGAAGTTCGCAATCCTGAGCAGGACGGAGTGTTGTTGATCATCGACGCGTCAGCAAGCATGAGGGATAAGCTTCCAAACGGCAAAATGAAAGTGTCTGAAGCCAAAGCAGTGATTCAGGACATGGTGGACAATTATCTTCCTGCTGGAATCCGTTTTGGGCTGCGTGTGTTTGGTCACCGGGGGGGAGAGAATTGCATCAGTGAACTCATGATTCCCGTGGACACGCTCAATCCTGAACTCGTGAAGCAGAAACTGCTCTTCCTCCGATCGAGTTCTTTGGGCAACACGGCGTTAGCTGAAGCACTCAGCAAAGCAGGCGAGGACATGGAAACGCTAGAGGGGTTGAAACGAGTGGTTGTGCTCACAGATGGTGAGGAAACCTGTCAGGGCGATCCAGCTGCGGTTATCAGCGGTTTAGCGGCGTCTGGCCTGGAGGTCACAGTCAATATCGTTGGGTTTACCCTTGGAGATGAATCAGTAAAGGCGGATTACAGCTCTTGGGTTCAGGCGACGGGTGGAAGCTACCTCGACGCACAGGATGTTGAAGCACTGGGTGAAGCACTAAAGACTGCTATGACACCCGTGGAATTACCGAACTACGAAATCTACGATGAAACCGAGAAACTCGTAGCATCGGGCAAAGTAGGTGGTGAACCCATCAAGGTCGACTCAGGACTCTACACAGTCAAAATCCTTGATCCGGACAATCCGAAGCAGATCGAAGTCAATGCCTTCGAAACGGATGTGGTTTTGAAGTATCAGTAAACTTTAGTTAGGACTTCTCTTCGCCATGATTCTGATGACTATGGCGAAGAGGACCTCAATGATTCCGCCAGCAAGTGCGGCGAATTTAGAAGGGTATTGTAGGATGATGCAAAAGACACCACTTACGCAGAGGACTCCGGCGAATATCCAGTAAATGCGGAGTCCGTAAACGGTGGAGAACACAAAGTATCGGACACCGATGACGATGAGCATGATGGAGAAGAACCACTCGGGCAGTTGCAGTGAGACCGCGAACGCAATGAATAAGCCCATGAAGAGCCCAAAGGTGCTTTCGATTGCGAGTTTACCCAGCGGATTACCCTTTGCGTGAGCACCGGAGCGCCCTAAGGCTTTCGAGAGCAATTTACTCAGTGGAAAGATCGCCATTCCTCCGAAAAACAATGTAGCCATTGCAGGTTTCAGAGAGATGGTCATTGCCACGATTCCTGCTGCGAGCCAAACCAAACCGGAAATGAAGGCTCCAGTGGCACCGTTGTAGTAGGCTTCCCTCATATCTTTTTGGGCATGGCTGATTTCCATGTGCTTCTCCTTGCTCCGTTAGAAATTTGGATGAGCAACTATTGCCAGCTCTTAAGGATGGCGAGAGACTCGACGTGGTGTATTTTGGGGTCACCCGGAATCTTCCAGTTCATGAGGCCGACTGGTCCTTTGAATTCGGAATTTTGAAGCATTTTAAAGAAGCCTTCTACATCGTATAAACTTTCCGAAAGAGGTTTTACAACGTCACTCCAGTCTCTCGAACCCGTATTCACGTCCTCGGGTAAGCAGGTGCCACTGATCACCGCAAGTTTGCTGTAAGGTGCTGCATATCGTACAATTTCTTCAAGTCTCTCTGAGTTTTTTGCGCGTAGTTCGTGGTGGAGCTGAATACTCGTAAACAGATTGGAGGCTCCCACTTTCTCTATGATTCGAATCGTATCTTCTACGTCTAAAAGGTAATTCCGGTCGTGTGGGTAGAGAATGACGTCAATCCGTTTGCCTTCGGCTTCTTCACAGATGCTTTTCAGCAAAGACACGGTGGTTTCGTCATTTTCTGCACTTGCACCGATCGCGATCCACAGCGGAACGCCTAGAGGTTCGCAGGCTTCGATGGTTTTTGACACCAGGGCACGATGTTCTTCGTTAGAGAAGCGGTAAGGGAAGTAAACGCCATACACCTTGAATGCTCCTGATTGGACGAGTTCGGTCTCCAGAGTCTCTTTAAACTCAGCCAGAAGTGTTTCGTTCATCACCCAGCCGGCGATCCCATCAAAACCTGCTTCGTGTAAGAAGGAGACTTTATCGGAGGCCTCCCAATCTGGAAAGCCAAAGGAGATGGCGAATAGTTCGTTTCTTTCTTGGCCAGCAAAACTGGATTGGAATCCAAGAATGAGAAACAAAATGATTAAAGGGTAGCGGACGGACTTTAAAAGGGGTAAATAAGCCATATCAGGCTTTGACCATGTGCAGGTAGTAACGATTCGCAACTGGCTGGACCACTATTTCAGTATTAAAAACGGTAGAGAGCTTTTCACTTTTGAGCATCTCTTCCTTAGAGCCTGAGTCGATGATTTCTCCTTTCTTCATGAGCATTACATCCGTAAACATCGGCAAAATCTCCTCGATGTGATGGGTGATCATCACGGTAGGAATGTGAAATTCCTCAGTCAGCGTGTACTGCAAAAACTCAAGAAAGGATTCGCGAGCGACAGGATCCAGGCCTGCGCAGGGCTCATCAAGAATGAGAATTTTAGGCCTCAGGATGAGTGCGCGAGCGATCAATGTGCGTTGGCGCTCTCCCTGGGATAGTACCCCCCACTTACGTTCGGCCAAATGCTCGATGCCCACCAGGTAGAGCCAACGTTTGGCTTCTTCCTTCTCTTTTTCCGTGATGTAACGCCACTGGTTAATGTGCGCACTTTTGCCTGAAATTACGATGTTCTGCGCGAGTTGGTCGGGTTCAATACGTTGTCCAATGGATTGGCTGACGATGCCGATCTTTTTCCGGGTTTCTTCCCATGGAATGGTGCCGAATGGATTTCCAAATACCATGAATTGCCCCGAGCTGGGCGGCTCATAACCCATGATTACATTCAGAATCGAGGTTTTCCCGGATCCGTTTGAGCCGAGAATGACCCAATTTTGATCGGGCGTCATGGACCAATGAATATTTCGCAGGATGTGGATTCCGCGTTTTAGATTGATGCCGCTAAGTTGAAGTAACATGGGAGGCCTGTAATCAAAAACACTCACTTCAGGATCTCAAGAAAGAACGTCCGCTGAGGTGAAGAACTTACGAATGCGGTCTTTCCTCATCAAATTAATCTGCGCGGTTGACGCTGTATCCTAAACATTCAACGCTTCGGTTATGCCGAAGATAAGGGGAGTATTTTTCGACTGGGGTGGGGTGATTATTGAGAATCCTGCTCCGGGAATGGCCAAAGTCATCAGGAACACCTGGGGTGTGGACCTCAAATCCATGGGTGGTTTGCCATTGGAATTACTCGATCTATTCCAACGAGGGGAAATCGAAGAAGGAAACTTCTGGAATGCGGTTGGCGAGTATTATTCGATCTCCGTTCCCTCAGCAGTTAAAGAGGGTCTGTGGGGAAAGGCCTTTGACGAGGTTTATGTTGAGATCAACCCAACTCTTGATTGGGCCGCAAAGCTACAAGACACTGGGATTCAAACAGGAGTGTTATCGAATACCGAACTTCCCGCGGTCGAGTTGTTTGAGAGTCAAAACTACAGCTGCTTCGAACACTTAGTTTTCTCTTGCGAGTGCGGCATGAGCAAACCTAATGCAGACATCTACCATTTCGCGGCTGAACAGATGAATCTCCCACCGAGTGAAATCCTCTTCCTCGACGACAAATCCGAGAATGTTGCAGCAGCAAGGAAGACCGGGATGCAGGGGGTGCTATTTCAAAACTTCCAGGATGCCATCCAGCAAGTTTCGGAAATTGATGAAGAGCTTGTCGGAGATGGGATAGGTTAAGGCCAAAGTGTGCGACTGATAGTCGCGGAACAGATCATAGCTCGCCCGACTGCTTAGTGGGTGATGTAGATATTTTGAAATTTGAGTTTTCCGATGCTGACTGTAGTCAAGCCCCCCGATCATTTAAACACATCAGTTCGGGTGGCTATTGCGCAGCGATCGTGTTTATCTATAAAAGCTCTCTAATTTGTTTTTCAAAAAAATCATACTCACGCGCACCAGTGAAATAGCCTTTTATGATTCCATCCCTATCAATAATTAGGTTGAGTGGTCGCGCTGTGCCCATACTGATTTCTATCCACTCTATCTGTCTATTATAAACGGTTGTGAAATCGTATTTTTGGTTGGATGAGAATTTTAATAGCTTTTCACGAGATTCATCGGATAGTGCTATGACTACCAAGCCTTTGTCCCTAAAGTCATTTTGGAGCCTTTCTAATTCAGGCATTTCTTTTATGCATGGAGCACACCATGTCGCCCAAAAGTTGAGAACTATTACATTGCCTCTGTAATCCTCTAACGTCTGATGCTGGTCGTCATCGACCGTATGAAAGCTCAAATATGGAGCTTCTTTATTTAACATAGACTCAAATTTTTCTAGCACTCTCCCCGTTGTCTTTTTTTCATGGCTCAGGCCGATGATTCCTAAAATCGCAAAACAAATAAATAGTATCGAGAATAAAGAACCTACCCATCCAAGGAAGTTTTTGGGAATAAAAAATCTTTTTTTTCTACAACTAATAAAAAGTATAGAAGCACTGATGACGATGCCCAGAAATAAAAAGGCTTGTCCGTAATCAATTACAAATTTGGCATTATGTGCAATTAGATCTCTCATATCATTAATTTTTGAATTAAAAAACAAACTGAGCGTAATGATATGGAAACGGACCCATCGCTGAGCCACATTTTAACTAATTGGTGCCATTTTTAGGTCTTTTTGTATTCGCTGGGAGTCATTCCACAGTGCTTCCTGAATGCACGGGTAAACGTGTTTTTTGTGTTAAAACCTACTTCCATCGCAATACCTAACAAACTTAAATGGCTTTTTGATGGATCCTTAATCAGTTTTTTAGACATTGATATTCGATAGGAATTTACGAGGAAAGAAAAACTACAATTGAAATTATTATTTATATATTTTGAGAGGTATTGAGTGTTCGTATCAAGCAACTGTGCGAGTTTGTGTAAATTCAGTTCACTGTCCGCAAAGATATTATCCTCTTCGAAAAGTCGAGTTATTTTATTTTTTAGATCCTCATCTTCGGCTTTCACTAGCTCCTTCTTCTGAATGTAATTATTCAAAAATTCAAACTTACTAATCGTCCAAAACCCAATGAAACAGACGAACACAGAAGTGAGCAAATTATACACCCAAAACAGTGCAAAAACGAAAACATCAATAAACGATATGTAGGAGAATATTAGAATGTAAGAAGATATGAATGCAATAAAGACGATCGAAAAGACTCTCAACCATTTTGTTACTGAGATGATCATTCTGGTTGAGCGTCCGTCTCCCCACGCGATCTTTTTATCTAAATACTTTATCGTGAACAATGCATAGATCATGCTTTGAATAAAGAAGATAAGATGGTATGGGAATTTGTTGCTATCTTTTTCATGTCTGGTGCTTATGTCAAAGCTCAGGAGTTGTTGAATTTTAACTTCACCGGGCAAAATGAAGTAGGGAATCAACATAATTAAACAAATCAAAGCTGGTGCAAAATGTATGAGATCTATTTTTTTGAATTTATATTCAACCACGATCATGGTTTTGACGTAGAAATAATACAAAGGACCCAGGAGTAAGAATAAAGGCACAAACATCGCTATTAAATGCGGCATTGAAGCGATGTATTCTCTTATTGTGAGAAATTGCTCAAAGAGATATCCCGTGATAATGAGTGTGAAAAATCCCAGAAAAAGGTTGGCCTTGTATTTGACGAATTTTGGAGAAAACAGAATCGCAACTAACAACAATCCGTTAAAAATGCCCACAAAATATAAAAGCGATACAAACTCCATAGCGTATTTTTATATAACCAGTAGAGTAGAACCTTTGCGTAGACTACACAAGCTGTCCAGCTTGTTAAGTCAGTATTGAAGGGCGAATAGACTGATGGAAGTCGATTTGGTAAGCTTTTTTAAATGCAGAATATGCGGAATAGGGGTTTTTGATCTTAAAGCAGTGTCGATATCGATTTTTAACTGTTCGTTCCACCGAGAACCGAGGCGTATCTCACCCAAGGCTTTTCAGAATAGCAAAGAGGGGATTTCTCGATGGATTTATAAGTCTCTGCACCCGGGAGTATTTAGTGGTTTTTTGAGGTGGAATTTTCAACACCTACCTTGTTATGACTCAATTTCATATTTCTGGGAAAAGAATATACCTTCGGAGTTTGAGCCTTAACTCATCAATTAATGCAGGCTCCATTGGGTCGTAGATATCTTCAATAAAAAGTGTCACGATTCTCTTCCCAACTATTTCTTCTCTAAACTTTTTTCTTATTCTATTGGTGTGCCTCTTTTCCATTGTAAAAATTATATCTGCCCACCCGATATCACCTGCAGTTATTTTAATTCGAGCGCCATTTTCTGTGCCTCTTGACCTGACCTGATAACGATCAAATTTTTCGTAAATCTTTTCCGCCGTGTAGCTTCTGTATTTGTTGATGCTACAAACAAAAAGGATTTTCTGAGGAGAGGAATGTTCCATTTGAATTTTTCTTTAACGTCAAGTGGAGGTAAGACGGGATGCGAAGCATCCCGGAATTACCTCGAGCGCCTTGTTGTGAGAGAATTTTAATGCTTACTGGTATATTTCCGAATTAGATGACGCATATTTGTTGTCTATGACCGTTCCAAATGCGTCAATATAAGAAAGCCTCAATGCTGCGATACTGTATCCAGCGTTTCCCGTGACTGAACCGTTCGGTATGAAAATTGATCCGTTTGCGTTTGCGTAAACACCATTTGATCCATTTCCAGTAACACTGGAACCATCTGCTCTTATTGTTGATCCTGACCATGAATCTAATCCTGTGTAGACGCAATTTCTTACGATTGAGTTTTTAATTTGAACAAAAGAAGCCCAACGCGCGAAAACTCCGCGATAAAATCCATCAATTACTACATTGTTACCGCATTTGATATTAGAGTTTCTTTCGGCAGAAATACCAGATGAATCACCGGGATTTGTACCTCCATTCATTGTGAAACCATCGAATAGCCCTAATACCATCCCGTCCAATAAGGAAACTCCGCTCGTAAAGTTCGCAAAATTAAGGACAACAGCTGATGGATTAGATGTATTACCGATAATTTCAATTTGTCGACCATAGGGATGGTCAACAACAATGGTGTCATAATTGCTGTAAGTTCCATCAGCAACTTCGATTGTAACGATAGAATCTTTTGAGATCGATTTTAAGTCCAGCCAATCGAGTGCTTCATTGATGGTGTTAAAATCGTCAGGGACACTTAAAACGACATTTTCTGAAATGATACCTCCAATCGGTTGAAGATTAGAAGCAGAAATAAAATTACTAATGCCTAGTATGAGAACAATTCGAAGTATATTTTTCATAAGTTGAGTCTAATTTCGAGAATGACTCGCCTTTTATCTCGCCTTGCCACGAGCACAGAGGTGTGGGAGGTTTAGTTCTATTTATTTCGCAACGCGGAGTGGAGGAACGAGTGAAGCGGAGCTTTACGAAGTTTCTTCATTCACCTTGTTAGAGGCCTTTGTTTTGGAGTTGAGGTTTATATGATTCGTGGAGCAAATCCAATAAACTTCTAGCGTGGTGCTGGATCAATTCTTTTTAACAGAGGAGTGGCTTCTTTTCTCTTTTTACTTTCTTTCAAGTGCTCTTTGACTGCCCGTTCAATACCCCTTTGACAAAGTGGTCAGTACTGCTTTGACCGAATAATCTATGACGAATTTGAGAAATCTTTCACACTAACGTCGAGCTCGAGAACTACGAAAAGCAGAGCGATTCGTAGTTCATCAAAGCGGTTTGTTGTATCTTCTTAAGCCTTGTTTTAGTATATTTTGCTATCTCGAGTGTTTTGTTTGTCTGTTTGGTTTCCATTGAAATTGGTACCAATAATCTCTATTCCACTCATTAGATCAGCAAACGCACCAATAGTATTGTTTGATACTATAGCATTGTTACATTGAATGTATGAGTTCCTAATCGAAAACAAACCATAGTCATTGTTACTGACGGTTGCGTTATCAGAATAGATTATCGAGTTGCCGTAAGCGTAAATACCTTGATAACAATTTTTTACAGTTATTCCGGAAGCACAACTAATGTATGAAGACCATGTACTTACCAAACCACTATACCAGCCATCAATTATGATATTGGCACCTAGTTTAATAGAGCCATTATGTTGAGCATGAATTCCATTCGAGTGGAGAATTGATGATCCTGGACCTAAGATCTTGAACCCATCAATCAATGCTATGCTGGCTCCGTTCCTCACGAATATCCCCGTAGATGATGTGAACTGGAGAATTGCTTGTTCAGGATTTGCCAGATTCCCAATTATTTTTATTCTGCAACCATTAGGATGCGATATTTCTAGTAGGTCATTAATAGTGTAATTCCCATCCTCTACTTGAATCGTTACTGTCACTTCTCTAGAGATAGTCTTTTCATCTAAATCATAAAGAGCGTCGTGAATAGTAGCATATTCGCTTGGAACATGAAGTGTAACATCTTCTCTGAAGGCTGCATTTAAAACAGAAGAAAATGCGATTAAGAATATCAGAAGGATTGAATTTAATTTCATAATTTTGAGTTTATTTGAAGAATGACTCGCCTTTTATCTCGCCTTGTCACGAGCACAGAGGTGTGGGAGGTTTAGTTCTATTTATTTCAGAACGCAGAGTAGAGGAACGAGTGAAGCGGAGCTTTACGAAGTTTCTTCACACGGCTTGTTAGAGGCCTTTGTTTTGGAGTTGAGGTTCATGTGATTCGTGGAGCAGATTCAATAAGCTTTTAGCGTGGTGCTGGATCAATTTTTTTATCAGAGGAGTGGCTACTTTGAGCGTCTGAGAGGCTTCTTTTATTCTTTTGCTTACTTTTTTTAACTTTGTACGGCTGTCACACTAACGTTAGTGCGCCACCCACACGAATGCTAGTGCGTTATTCAAACTAATGTTAGTGTGACCTACACACTCGGGTTCGTTTGTCTGACACACGAGATTATTCATTATCCTACTAACGTGGAACTAGTTAATGGCGAGGAGGAAGAACTCGGAATTTAACCAGCGTCTTGTTGTAAGAGGATTCATATTCGTGGATTTTCTAAGTCTTTTGGGGACAACTTTTCAAAACTTTTTGTTTTCGGTGGAGTGCCTATTTATCTGGATGGATGGCTTTTTTAACCACGGATGTCACGGATTATACGGAATTTGGGATACTATTTGAGGGAGAATAGAAGGAAATCTTCCGTGCTTTCTGTGTCTTTAGTGGTTCATTCAATATTTATTTATACAACGCCGAGGTGGAGGACGAAATGGTGCGGAGGATAACGAAGGTACTCCAACCGACTTGTTATACTACTACATTATTTTTAAATTATGAGGTTGTCACGGCTTGAATGCCAGAATCTAGAAATACTAATTCTCTTCTTATCTTCTTCTATTCGATAAATAATTCTGTAGGGCTTTTTGATTAGTTGTCGAATATGCTCATCTTCAAACTCTGGAACCTTCATTCCAATATTTG
>JANQKU010000204.1 GCA_028280955.1 Opitutaceae bacterium | reverse complement strand
ACCGGCTGGAGATCATAACCGTGAGAGGTTCGGTTTGTGAGAGGGGCATTTTCAATATAAAATTTCGAAGTTGAGACGGCAATAATGTAGTTTTCGATTCTGCTAGTTCCGACCTCTTTGTTTGTTTAGATTTCTACGACATTTCCGCTAGGTTTCGTTCTCTTAAATGATTTACCCAATTCACTCATTGGATCGAGTCGAGTAGTTTCGATATCTACGTTTCTTTTGAGTTTGATATCTATGTATATTGTCTCATTCGGACGGAGAATATCACTAAAATCGAAATTGTCGGAGTGCCATTCGCCGTCTGTGAAATGAACAAGACCCTTGTCGGGTCTCGCCCGAATCAGTATTCCCACTTTATTGTCTGGAATCTGGGCAAATTTTTTATGGTTTACGTAGTAGACTACGGCATTGGTTCTTTGGGTATTTTTCTGGCGGTCACGGAAAAAGCCCTTTGGTAATACATCGGGATCATATATAGCTCCTCCCAGTAGATAGATGTCAAAGTCTTCAAGTGGATTATCTTCGTGATCGAATAGACTGAACACCACCATGCTGTATTGATCGGTTGGTTTTTTTCGTCTCACCCGTTCCGTATCTTGAACAGCTTTACTTTCCTTAGTCCATTGTTTTGAAAGTTGATTATATTCCGTTGTGGTTGAAACTTGGAGCGCTTCCAGTAATGGTTTAAGGATAGGTTTGTTGGTTGCCGTGGGCTTATTGACTGCAGCCATGATACCTTTCGATGGGCCGCTGTGAGACGAATCATCTATAATGCGGAGGGCTGTTTGAGGGCTTGTTTTGACCTTCCCGCTTACCGCAAGCTTTTTTGGACGTCGTTTTTTTCGCCGGTTTTGAAAGTCTTGAACGACGTAATGCTCATCGGTTTGAGCTAAGGTGAGCCATCTGAAATTCAAGTTGGCAGCCGCCACGCGAACGACACCATCCGATCCTGGTTCATCTGTATAGCTGTTTAGGTGATCATAAAGTTTTGAATCGATGGTTTGCCCCGTGATGGAAAATAGGAATGGATTACCTGAGGAGGGCTTAGGATTCTTAAAGAAATGTTCATTGAGAGTTCTCTGTCCGAGGCTTGCCAGTTCAAGCCAGTTAAGAATTCGCTTTCCGGGTTCAATACCCTCAAAAAAGGCCTTGATTCTTCCAACCCGTTTTTTGCCCAACACGGCCAGTGCAGATCCATGGTGGGGGGCTGCTAGAGTGATTAAGTGAGTTATGGGTGCTTGCTTGTTTTGTGTGGAGTGATAAAATTCGTCGAGCCAACACCTTACAAGAGGACCGCCAGTGGAGTGGGTGATGCATACAAACGGCTTTTTACGATCCTTGTTACCTGGGATTTGATCCGCGATGGCCTGGTGAAAGGCACGGGTGAGGTCTCGCATCTCTATATCATCATCGAAGCTGATGTACCTACCCAGTTTTAGGTCGACGGTTTTAATGTTGATTCCTATTTTCGCTGCTTCGGTTCGAAGCACGATAGGGAGCTTCCCATAAGTTTCGTGAGAGTGAACACTCCATCCGTGGACAAATATGACGTTCATGAGAGGTTTATGTTTGAGGTTAAGTCTTTATAGTATGACAAAATCTTTGGATCTCGGTGAAATTCTTAAACCAGATTGGGTAAATCCCCATAGATTTTAAAACGGATTCCTGTTGAGACAGGGTTTGATTCTTTAGTTCACTAATTATGCTTCGAATCTCTTCCGCAAAAATTGGTCCTTTTATTCCATATGCGGAACTTTTTCTCATTCTACTGCTTTTCCGTTTCGTTCTATTAATCTTAATGGCATTTTGGTGAATCTCTTCACATTCCTCGTTATTGGGTTCTTTTAGGTGTGGTTCAGGAAGTAGCGCATATATTTTTACAGGGAGAGGGGATTGTGAGAGAGCATGCAGTAGTCGGCGTATATTTCGATCAGATAAAGAAAGGCCAATCATGAGTCCCGTCTTGCCTGTCATTGAAGAAATTTGAACAAGGTTGGACCAGTGATAGGGATCCATACTAACCCGGTGATATTGTTCCTCGGTAAAAATAATTTCCTCCGGGTCCGAACCATCCACTGTAGATTCTGGAGGCAAATAGCCATGTGGGTGATAGATTGGCAGTTGACCGCGTTTAGGTTTTGAGTTGTCGAAAATGGGTTTACATTTTCGATTGTTGAACTGGAGGACGGATTCCAACAAACAATCGTAATTGTATGAAACCACTGCTGCAGCACCTTTACTGGGAATTTTGCAAAGCTCCAATACTCCATTTAAAGTTGAGTTTCCGCGTAGAAGTTCTTCGGCGTTAAATCCTCCTTGGCTATCATATACATCATAATATCCTGAGTAGAGCATCGCCCGTAAATCTAAGCCGAACTGTTCAGGCTCATCTAGTTGGTCATAAATGTCTCGAATTTTCCTAGCCGTGATTTCAAGAGGTTCTGCTTCCTGCTTCTTAAGGAATTCAGCTATAGCCTGAAGGTAATTGCTGAACGGCTTACCTCCTTCCCATTTGTCTTTTTTATCTTTGTTTAGCGCGAAAGCATAAAGCATATAGACAAGTTCGTTCCAAGTGGGTAGGTTGCTTCCAACTGAAACTCCCGCTCCAAGGAACAAAGTCAGGTTTTTAGACCTGTATGCTCTTTGGAGGTCTTTTCTGTATTCTGCCCATTGAGGATCTGTTGCGATATTTGTCATCTTACGTAATCTCCTTGATGGTCAACGTTAGCTTACCCCAGTTGTTCCAATACATATTGTTTAGATCATTGGCGTAACAGCACAGTTCTCCGAACGCCTGGGCCACGTCTTCCCATTCCTCCCCGATCAGGAAGGCAGTCTCACTGGTTTGTCCAATACAGCCAACAAGTGCAAACCAGTTTTCTTTTCTCGTTCGGAGGTTCTCCTCGTACTTTTTAAAGCGTTTGCTACCGTAACCAGTAGGCCCAACTCTTTTGTACATGTCCCACCATTTGTCTTCAGCATTAAGGGGATACTTTTTGCCCGCATGGAAGCGAAAATCAGTACAGTTCCATCTTTTTCTCGCATATATGGAGACACTGTTGGGGAGCTGCTTATGAGGAGGTGACACTCCTTAAAGGTACTGGAGGTTGAGCGCATTACTCAAGCCATTTAGTCCCTGATATAGACTTTTTCTTAGATCGTTTGAGGCAAATCCCTCAGTAAATCCTGCCTGAGATGAGGACGACGCAGATGACGGGAGGAAAGGGTCGGTTATTGGATGAGTCTATTTTCTACTTCAATTGAGATCTTATGAGTAAGCTTTCCGTTCAAATTTTGAAGTGGTCTGAGATGATTGGACAGACGGTTCCCCTAATTGTTGTTTGGCTATATATACAATAGTGGTCAATGCAAGTTGGTAGGCTGGAGGATTTACCTCAGCGGGGACTAAATTTTTCCTCGAAATGAGCTGGCCGAGATGAGGCAGAAATATCGGCCTTTCCGCCCACTATTGCAAAAATTGAGAACTGCATTTTGGGGTAAAGTTTCATTGCCGTTTCTAGCTATTGCTTATTTGCGTGACGTTTTCCCGGGCTAAGCGCTAGAATTGATTTCTACTCAATTGTTTGAGCACGGATATGGCGAAACTAGCACGA
>JANQKU010000185.1 GCA_028280955.1 Opitutaceae bacterium | reverse complement strand
GACAATTCGCTGTTCCGGAAGATCCACATAGTATTCTACCGTCAGTTGGCTCTCCTCTAAAACAATTTGTTGCTTACGTTCATCCCCATAAAGCAAACGGCCGATGCCAAAACCTTGATAGCCACCCGCATCATCTATCTGTAAGGTCACTCGAGACAAGGCCGTACCTTCGACTGTTACCTCTTCCAATTCGAGTTTATCAGAAAGCTCTTCGGCAAGCGTAGTGCTATCAACTCCTTCATGTTTTTTAGGAGGTTTTAGAAAGTCCAACCAGATCACCGTTTTAATTCTCGATATCTCCATCCAGTGACCATCTCTGTTGGCAAAGGCTATCGAACCCAAGTTATCATTCATTTTGTAACGATGTAAGAGATAACCATCGTCAGTATAAAATTCTTCTATTTCAACGAGTTCACCCTTTGGGCTCATTTCAACATTGGTCATTGAATTTGCACAATTGACATTTTTCAGAATCTCAAGAAAGGCGTCTCGATCCTTAACAGAGGCGAAACACCGGACTTGCAGAACAAAGCAGAAGAAACAGGAAAGAGCTAAAAATGTAACCTTTTTCATAAAAATGTTCAAATCAATCTAAGCCACTAGCAAAACCATTCACCAAAATGCAGCTGCTAGGACAATTTTATCTTAGATAGGCCTGCCTGTATTGACAGACAGGCCTATTATTTAATTGCTATCCATTAACATGGAGGTGGAGTTATTTCTCCAAGCAAATCGCAATCATCCCACGCTTGACCTGCCGCAAGAAGACAGGCATAGAACAATGTTTGATTATAAGGATAAAGCTGTATGCAACAAGCTTCCCATTCATCATAGAGATCGTCACATTCATTGGCATTGGCATAATTGGCCAGACCAAATAATGAGATACCGAACATGATTATTCCTGCTATTAGTTTTTTCATTAGTATTATCTATTTGAGGTTCATATTCGCTATGGCGGGCAAATCAAAGACACTCATTATATAATATAACTACCTCCCTTATAACTAGACCCCTCCAAAGCATTTAACAATGTAAGAGGTAGAGGTCACGTGCTCAGAAGTCAATTGTAATTGGAAGAAAAAATAGAAATTGGATGCCGATCACTATGTTCTAAGCTGCTCACCTGAACTAAATCAAAATGTGCAATATCCAAATATTGCGAAAATGACTTTAGATAATTGCCGCTTGGAGGAGTCCTAGACCTATTCTGCGCTTGCGGATATGCTCTCCCATCGTTTCTGAATATGTCGGATGGCTTTCGGGTTTTGACTGAAGAACAGGTAGGGTCAGAGAACAAAAAGGCAATGAACCCATGTTTTTGCAATTATCTGGTCGATCCAAAGTATGAATACTGCTGTAGTTGATCAACCTGTACTGTCGTGACCCCTTCAGGTTCCGTCCTTAATCGAGCTTTGCCCATCCGGGTTCCCCATTGGAAATCGCGCACTTCAACATGGAGTATGAGAGGTTTTGCTAGTTGCCCTAGTTTTTCTGGAATTACGATTGTTCCGGATAGCGCCCGATCCCAGCTGCCTGTCCACAAAGGTTCACTGCCGTCCTTAGGATACTCCGATTCGGTTAGCGCTAAAGCGACGTAAGGCGGGCGTTGATAGAACTCGTCCACTACGGAATCATCCGGTATCACTGCTCCTTTAATAACGACCGAAAAAGCCCGATGACCGGACGGTGCTGAAAGTTTTACGGATTCAGTCGGGTGTGCTGTATTGCGGGTGGCGTATTCTGTTGCGGGAACATCCCAGCGCAAACCACCGTCAAAGCTGCGGCGTTCCCCGTGTTCTGTTGCAATCACTAGGGTTTTGCTGACCTCGTCAAAACGTAGCGTTTCGGCCTGTTCGTAAAGCAGCCAGGAAATGGACACCCAGTCTGTCCCTCGGGTCAGTGACCGGCGAAACACCGATGGGCGTCCCTTGACAATGGCAAATTCAAATTTTTCTCCCGCAAATGTTCCCGTAGTGCTCGCGAGGATCTCTCGCTCCGGAAGCCCGCGGTTACAAGACTCCCAAGTCTCTCCACCATCACGCGAACGATAGATCCCCACATTTGTTTCGGCGTAAATGATTCCGGAGCTTTCGGGTCCCACGGCAAAACTGCGTGTGAATTCACAGGTCAATCCTGTTCCGACTTCCTGCCAGGTCTCTCCGTTATCTGTTGATTTCCAATTCGAGTAATCACTGCCTGCATAAAGAGTGCTCGGCTGGGCCGGATCAAAAGCCAATCCACAGATCAAAACAGCGCCATAATAGGGGGTTCTCTTTTGTGGTTCGATTCCCCGTCCAGTCGAGACCCATGTTTTCCCACGATTATACGATTTCAATAACCCCTGATGATGGGTCGCCGCGTAATACACGTTGGGGTCAACCGGATCGAAATGCAACCGGTCTGCTCTGCGAAATATTGGTGACAGTTGCTCATGCTGCCATGTATCGCCACCGTCGTCACTTCGGTGATAACCGCCTTCCCAACGTCCTCCAAACATCACAGTGGAAGGATTGTGCGGATCGATCGATATTCCCTGGAATCGATAAAAACGCACCGTCTCTTCCGGCCAATGTCCCGTATATTCTCGCTCGATGAAGTCAACATAATCAAAAACACATTGCCACTCTCCCTTCGTGCCATCGGTCGTTCGATAAACGCCGGTGGATGTGAGCACAAAGAGACGTCCAGAGTCATGCGGATCGATTGCGATATCTTGGATGGATGCTTGAACGAGACCTGCCAATTCCCAGTGATTGCCGCGATCAAGTGACACCCATAGTCCTGTTTTTTCTCCTCCAGCGTAAATTTGTGCGGGATGCTTCGGATCAATCACCACCGCGTTAAAGTGCCTCAGTTGTTCATTCGGATTGATCGATTGCCAACTATCCCCCTCGTTTAAAGATCGGAAGAGCCCTCCGCCAGGGCTGGCGGCATAGAGAATCTCAGGTTGGGCGGGGTCGATTCGGATCACCTGGATGTAAGCGGATGCCGGCGGAGGCACTTCCGGAAAATCAGTCGTAGAAGACAGATCTCTTGCCAGCGCTACATTACCAATCGTAAAAATCAACCAGAGCCATAACTTCATTTCCTTCATCTTATTTTCCCAGGCCCCCAAGTCGAACGAGAAGTCAACAATTCTCTGATAAAGATGGACTCAATAAAAAGTTTGGAGAGTTGTTCTGCGTTACTCGATTCGTGATTGGAAACGATGGTAGAGGTATCCGATGAAGATAAAGAGGACGGCCAGGACGGCAAAGGCGACGATTCGCACGAGTGTATCGCGAATGTCGTGCACAAAGAGTTTTAACAACGGTAAGGCAAATCCAATGAGAGCGACCATGCGATAGGGTTTTATTTTGGCGGCTATTCCGACTCCCACCAGAACAAGACAGGTCAGGGCCATCAATGGAGTAAAGGAAGAGTCTCTCCACAAAAGATCCGAGGAAAGGGTTACGGCTATGGTGGTAAAACTAAAGAAGGCAGCCAGGTAGGCCAGGATTTGGCGACCCCGAGTGGAAAGTTTTCGATGATTGGATTTGGCATGATCGATGCCCAGCCCGAGCGCAATGATCGCTGTCAGGAGCCCTGCGAGGAGAACTTCTCTGGCCCAGGGGAGCGTTTGCAGAAGGTTATCCATGGATGAATCCCAAATACTGACGATCGACGCGAAGCTCATCCCGAGAAATACGATACTGATAAACAAAGCGATGTAACGCCGGTGGATTCTCCAGAGGAAATGAAATGAGATAGCCAGTAATAACAAAACCAAGACACGTCCGATCCACGATTCAAATTCAAAGGCGATCCGCATGAAAATAATGGTGGCAAACAGATGAAACAACAGCCGCCAGAGATGCCATTTCCGGAGCAACCGGAAATCTCGAATGAAATGTGGTTTCAGATTCGGGATGAAAAGAACTGTTAGGTAGGCCAGAATGGCGATGAACCCACCCCAGGAACTCATCTCCGGCGCATACTCAAAAAAAGTGAAAAGGATCAGTGGCATCAGGGCAGCGTCCCGCAGTGTTTTAAAGAGTCCTTTGGGAGTGACGAGCAAGAGAAGGGTAAAGGCAGCCGGCAAGTAGATGAACCAACTCTGGGCCTGAAAGGTGTTGGCGAGAAAAGCGTAGACCGTAACGATCCAGGTAGTATGGAATAAGAGTTCCGCTATCAGCAGGAGTATCTTCGCATGGGTTTGATAGGTTCGAGCAATGGCGATAGCCGCTCCGATGGCCAGGGCAGCGCAGAGAATGAAGCTCAGTTCGTTGTATGGATGAAACCAGAATTGAAGATTGGCTGTCAAAATCAGGAGCGCCCCTGAAAGAGCAGGGACGACCCGTGAGAGCCGAGGAATGACACTAATCAAACAGAGAATGACGCCGTAGATGCCGATGGCGATTGGTAGTCGATCAAAAGCCATATCGCTCAAGGTGATGAAGCGGATGCCTGCCAGGCCGTTGATGAAAGCAAAACCAAGGTAGAGCACGTTCGTGCGACCATCACGCTCTCGAGCCTGTTTCAGATAGGCGAGCAAACCCGCCGCAATGATTGGATGAATCAGGTAGAGGTACCATGAGAATTCTCCAATAGGCAATTTTGCGTAGCCAATGCTTGAAAGAGCGTAAGCGAGAGAGACGAGCCAGAGAGCGAGACTGGCTATTTCCTGCAGGAAAGATTTTGAACGAGTAGCAACCCAGCAGACGAGGGCAGCTTCGACCACCAGGGCAAACCAACGCACATCTCCTTCGAAATGATTGACCAGCCACAACGCAGCGAGGGCAGATCCTTTGAGAAAGAAAAGCTGAAAGAGATAACCAGTGAGGCTTTGCCTTCCCAGAATGAGGGCCCACCCGGCAAATACGATCGTGGCGATTCCATAGAAAGTCACCAGATCGTTGGTGAAGAATCGCATATAAAGATAGCCGATTCCCAGGCAGGCTGTTGTATTTAAAGTATGGAGACTTAAAAATCCGTTGAGAGATTTGGCCAGATTCCAGCGAAGTTCACAGAAAGGAAGGAGGGAAACACTGATCAAGAGGTAGGCAATGACACTCCAGGTGTCGGGAAGGGTTAGGGTAGTGGAATGAATCGATTTAAGAATGCAGAAGGCGAGAACAGGTAAGTAAACGCCGATCGCAGAGATCGAGAGGATGGGGAGCCACTGGTACCTTCGGCTGAAGAAAATCCCTATGAGATAGAGAGCGAGCGCGGAGATGAGAGAACTTTCCAGGAGGCCGACGTAGGAAGAAAAAATGGAGGAAACAAAGCCATAAACGAGAGCCATGATGGCAATGTTTCGGTTTGAAAGTCGCAGACTGGTGAGGAAGATAAAGACGACGACCGCGAACTGGATGAGGAGGCCAATAAAGGGGTTTTCGATAACGCGGACGGGAGGCGCCGCGTAGGCCGCTATGCTGGATAAGTAGGCCATGCTCAGGCCGGTGGAGATCAGCGTCGCTCCAAACTTCGGCCGTCGTTTGAGAAAGTACACGCCAACAGCGAGAACGGCGATGTCGGCAACAACCAGCTCGACAAAACGCACC
>JANQKU010000146.1 GCA_028280955.1 Opitutaceae bacterium | reverse complement strand
AGCTTAGCTTCGTCACTGATGAGATTGGGACCAGTTTCGAGAGAATGTTCATAGTAAAAGACATTGCAGCTTAAGCGAATCGCTTCTTGAACGTCTACTTCTCCATGTCCGGAATGATTCCAACAGGGTTTATTACTACGTCCCAATTTGAAATAACCGGTGCAGAAGGAGGTGGTTTCTTTTGTTATGGAACCGTGTCGGAGACCGGCCAGGCTGGTGATGAGTTTAAAGGGAGAACCAGGAGGATACAACCCTTGGGTAGCACGATTAATCCATGCTCCATTCTCCGAAATTTGATCGAACACTCTATGGCTGATAAAAGGCGTAAGCTGATTGAGATCGTAGTCTGGCTTGCTGACGATGGCAAGAACTTCCCCGGTTTCGACATCCAATGCGACAAGGGCTCCTTGTCTAGCTCCATAGGCATCTTCCCCCGCTATTTGCAGATCAATATCAATGCTGGTTATAATATCCTGGCCTTTTTGTGGTGGCTCATTTTGAACGCGTTCCACTTGAAATCCTTTCGGATCAACGATCCAGATTTCGCTGCCTGTTTTTCCTTGGAGGCTGGCATCGTATTGAAACTCAAGCCCATCTTTGCCATAACTCCCCTTGGTATTAAAAGTTCTGAATTCATCTCCAGGAAGATTATCCTCTGGGATGTCTTGTGAGGTGACAACGTAACCGAGTGTATGTGATAAAGCACTACCATAGGGATAATTTCGAGTGCTGGAGCTATGGATTTGAATAGGAGATTCAACGGGAATTTGTTCTGTTAAATGAGCAAATTCTTCGACGGTGAGATCGTTTATAATAAAATAGGGGAGGAGTGGCCTTTGGATAAAGTGACGGTTGAGCTCTTTCGGCCTAACCTGATCATTGCGTCAAAGAATTGTATTTATCTGGTCGAGGTAGCGCTGAATGACGTTTGCCCTGGCATCTCTCTCCAGTTCGGCTCCGGGTTTTTCAATATTCTGTTCCCGATTATTTCGAACGACGTTTATGTATTCTTTGCGAAATTCTCGACGAATCCGATTGTCGGATAAATACATGACAGCTGCGAAGCGGGGTCGATTTCCTACGAGAAGACGTCCTTCTCGATCGAAAATATTACCCCGAGGCCCCGGCTTTAAAATGCGGCGATGGTTCTGTAGCATCTCACGCTCGCTATAGGCATCGCTCTTGATGAGTTGGCGATAAGCAAGTCCGCAGAACAGAAGGACAAAGATAATGCCAAGAAAGAGGTAAAAAAAGACGAGACGAGGTTTTTGGATTTGATATTGTCTGGGGCTCATCTCGATGGCTCTCCCATTGGGTTAAATCCACATAACTTGAGTAATGAGGGTTGGAAGGCAAAAAACCAGCGAGTGATCAAAAGGAGAATTATTTGTGAGGCAATAAGGTCGGAGACGATGTGAAGTGGAGATAAATTGGAATTGAAGCCAGTGAGGTAGACGTAGGCGGTGACAGCAAAGAAAAGAAAGAGATTGGTTAACAGGACCACCACGATAATGGTAACGTTTTCTTTGCTAGGAATCCGTGATCGGATAACATAAAGTATACTAAAAGAGATCAGACAAAGAACAAAATGTAGCCCATAGGGGAGAGGTGTGATAGCATCACTTAAAAGTCCGGTAATGGCTGTGGCAATGATGCCGTTTCGCAAAGAGAGAGAAAGACCTGCAAATGAAATGGGGAGTCCCAGTAAAAAAAGGTAGAGTGAAAAACCCGAGAGGTAGTGATTGCACTGGGTAGTCAGGAGAATCAGAATAAAGTTACCTCCTGCGACGATTAACCATCGAAAATCGGATCTCATGGGATATCCTCAGTAATAGGAATCAGGACTGCGATCTCTGAGATACTGCTCAGTCTTTTATCCAGGACGACGGTACTTGTTTTAAAGAGTCCGTCAGGGTTAGTGGTCAAAGAATTAACTTTTCCGATAACCAGTCCCGGTGGGAAAACTCCTCCCAGACCGGATGTGACCACGGTCAGAGATTCTCCCGGTTGTAAGGTTAAGTCTGTTGGGATGTAACTGATTTCTCCTAGTGGATCTGAGAAAGGTGGATTGGCTGTGCCTTGGTAACTGATCGGACGGGAGTCCCCTACAAATTGAGCGGCAATTCGAAAATGATTACTGCTAACGAGGTCGACGACAGAGGTATAAGCTCTGACTTCTCTTACTTTTCCAACAACCCCACCTAAAAAGATAACGGGCAATCCTTCGATGATGCCATTGTGTCTACCTTTTCTAATAATAATCTGTTGCCACCAGGCGGGGGTGTCTCTCAGGACAACTCGGGCAACTTCATGTTTGTATTTTGTTTTTTCCGGCAGGTCCAATAGTCGTTCCATTCGTTGTATTTCCTCTCTCAACGATTCAATTTCCTGAATACTGAGCTCATAGGAAGCATTGAGTCGTGCTATATCACGCCCTGCTTGAAAGAGTTCTTTTTTAGAATGGAGCCTGGAACTCCAAAAGAGTTGAAGGTCGCGAATGTAAGAGGGGGCTAGTAAGGCTGGAGCTTGAAACTCATAAAAACTGACTCGAAGCAACGTTTTAAACAACGTTGGCAAGATCAACCATCCCAAGAGTATAAAGCCCAAGGTTGCGATGGGTTTGGCGTAAATCAGTCGTTTCAGAAACAAAACGGGAGAAGGATGGAATCAATCATTGAAAAAGACTAGAGCATTTTAAGTCTTAAAATGCTCTAGAGCTAAAGTCCGATCAATTTATTTTTTCCGGTCTCTTTTTTACCAGCTTCCGACTTCGAGGTAAATCCCAGTGCCATTGGCGACGGCGGAGAGTGGATCGTCGGCGATGATGACAGGCAGCCCTGTTTTTTCGCAAAGAAGATGGTCGATACCTCTAAGTAGTGCACCGCCTCCAGCGAGAACAAAACCTCTATCCACAAGATCTGCGGAAAGCTCAGGTGGACATCTTTCGAGAGTATTGCGAACTGCTTCCACAATTAAGTTTACCGTGCCGCTCAAGGCATCTCTGATTTCTTGAGAAGAGACGTGTATTGTTTTGGGCAGCCCTGCAACAGAGTCGCGACCTTTTACTTCGAGAGAGAGTTCTTCTTCCAACTCATAAGCCGAACCAATCTTTAATTTGATTTCTTCGGCAGTACGTTCCCCGATGAGAAGATTATAGGCGCGTTTCATGTAAGCCATGATAGCTGCATCGAGTTCATCTCCTCCAACACGGATACTCTTGGAAAAGACAACTCCACCTAAAGAAATGATCGCCACTTCGGTTGTTCCACCACCGATATCTACAATCATGTTTGCGGCAGGTTCTTCTACAGGAAGGCCTACTCCGATCGCTGCTGCTCTGGGTTCTTCCAACAGGTAGACATCTCTGGCCCCGGCGTGTGTGGCGGAATCTTTAACAGCTCTTTTTTCAACTTCAGTAATGCCCGAGGGAATTGCGATGACTACTCGAGGACTAACGAATTTTGAATTATTCTGCACTTTTTTGATAAAATAGCGCAGCATGGCTTCTGTGATGTCAAAATCGGCGATCACACCGTCTTTCATCGGACGGATTGCCGTTATATCAGCGGGTGTTCGACCAAGCATTTTTTTTGCTTCATCGCCGACTTTAAAGACTTTTCGGGTCCCACTGTGAATGGCAACAACACTGGGCTCTCTTAAAACGATCCCGTTATCTTTTGTGTAGACGAGAGTATTTGCCGTCCCGAGATCGATACCAATGTCGTTTGAGAATACTCCAAGGAGATTACGCCACATATTATTATGCTTTGGGAATGAAGGTTTTAGGAAGGGCAGCTAGATACAATTTTTACAAGTGGCAGATGTCAAAAAGATTCTGAGGGGTTCTTTTTAACGGACAAGGCTAATAGGTAACAAACCTTTAGCCTATATTTTGCCAAATGTATCACTAAAGAAATGAGCGTTGGCTATGGTAAAACAAACGGAAAGGATCATTCCGGGCGTTTTTCAGAATCAGAAGGTTTGGGAGGCTCTGTTTCTTGAATGGGGGCGCTATTGGCCTGTTGTGGTGGTCTCTGAGGTTCGTCCTCAATGGCGCTGCGAATATCGTCTTCAATATTGCTGGTTGCTTTTTTAAACTCCTTGATAGATTTCCCAAAACCCCGTGCAAGTTCTGGAAGCCGTTTTGCACCGAAGAGCAGGAGGATCAGAAAAAGGACCACGACAACCTCGGTCCATCCAAGGCCTTGTATGAATCCGAGAGTTGAAAGATGAACTGTTGTCATGAATGAGACGATAATTCTTCTAGGTTATGTGTAAAGTTGGAAACGACTGGATTGCGCCGGCTTTTTGATCAGTTGCGAACGGCTTTTTTCAGTAGACTTTGAGCATTGTCATTTTGCTCACCTTCAAAAAATCCATAAAGCTGGCGAATCCGGGTTGGATGACGCATTTTACGCAGAGCTTTCGCTTCAATCTGTCGAATACGTTCACGGGTCACTTGGAATTGTTTTCCAACTTCTTCCAATGTGCGACTGTATCCGTCAACTAGACCAAATCTTAAGGAGAGGACTCTCCGTTCACGTTCTGTTAAACTATCGAGAACATCGATGATCTTTTCTCTCAGGAGGCTGAATGCAGTCATGTCGTATGGATTTTCAGCACCTTTATCTTCAATAAAGTCTCCGAAATTAGTGTCATCGCCATCTCCAACCGGGCTTTGTAGGCTGATTGGCTGCTGAGCCATCTTCATAATCGCCTGGACTCGTTCAACAGGTAGTTGCATTTCTTCTGCGACTTCTTCTGGTGTGGGTTCGTGTCCGTATTCCTGAAGGAGCTGCTTCTGTACTTGCATCACTTTGTTCAGTGTCTCGATCATATGGACCGGTATGCGGATCGTTCTTGCCTGATCTGCAATCGAACGGGTGATGGCCTGGCGTATCCACCATGTGGCGTAGGTAGAGAATTTATATCCACGACGGTATTCAAATTTCTCAACAGCTTTCATTAGCCCCATATTTCCTTCTTGGATGAGGTCGAGAAAGGAAAGGCCTCTGTTGGTGTATTTCTTGGCAATACTGATGACCAGACGGAGATTGGCCTCGACCATTTCTGTTTTGGCTTTGTGGGCATCGCGCATATGTTTGCGCACTTCTCTAATGAGTTCGATGAGTGCATCCGGTTCGACTCTGTTTTTAAGGTGGATTTTTTCGAGACTCACCTTCAGCGCTTTTTTGTCGATGAGGCTTTGCTTTTTGGTCTTAGGTTTTGCGGCCTGATCCAGCTTTTTAAAGATATTCTGGATTTCATTCAAGGTGGGCGATAGCTGTTCTAAGAATTCTTCGAAGACTTTCAGCTTGAAGAAAAACTTAGGGAAATTTGTCCGTAGCGTTGTTTCATTCCGTTTGAATCTAGCTTTAGCTCTCTTCTGAGTGGTTTCATCTTTGGAGCTGTGCAGTTCGTCCCATGCTTTTTGAGCGTTTTCTTCTGCGCGAGTACTGGAATCAAGTAGTTTGGGCAGTGCATTAAAATACGCTTCGCGATTTTCGACTTTTTTGTCGATAACGATACGATCAAAGCGTTCTTCACGATTCAGAAGCTTTTGAGCTAATGAAATGTGGAAGTTTCCCGTTATTCCAATGGAGAAGAGAGCTTTTTGGGCCTTGAGTTCTGAGTTTTCGATTCTCTTGGAAATCTCGACTTCTTGTTCGCGGGTCAGCAAGGGGACTTGTCCCATTTGCTTGAGATACATGCGGACAGGATCATCGAGTATGTCGTGCTGAGAAGTCTTTGTTTGTTCCTCTTCAGCTTCTTCCTGCCGTTGTTTGTAGCTTTCAACATCCTCCGGATCAAGGATGTCAATTTCGAGATTTTGTAATATTGAGATTACGTTCTCAATATCCTCCGGATTATCAACACTTTCCGGTAGGGCATCGTTGATATCGCCAAAGGTAAGGTATCCTTGTTCCTTAGAGAGGCGGATTAAATAACGAATTTTTTCGTTAATGGATGCTTGGATGGTACTCTTGCTTTTGGTTTCTTTTGCTTCTGTTTTGGCTTTACGCGGCATAACTTACTCTAAATGAGACTCTTAAGTTGTGGAGGTTTGGACTGAAGTTGTTTTAATTCAATTTTTTTTTGAAGGAGAAATATAGGCTCATCGTCGAAGGTTTCCTGTTTCGTAGCAATTTCAAGCTCAATCTCTTCTATTTTTGGCGCATAGAATTGGGAAAAGATGCTTCGGATACCCTCATTAGCCCTTTTAGTCGGTTCTTCCCAGTCAGGTTTATCAAAAATAAGAGATGAAATATAGCTACGTTCTTCAGGGGTTTCAAGTAGTTGTTCAACATCGTCTATTCCCGGCCAGTTCTCGTGCTCGAATTCGGCTAAAAATCTGTCGAGAAGTTGGCCCGGGAGGGTAGATTTATCGATCCATTCATGATGAAGAGTTTGAGCGAGAGGATTTCCGAATTCTTCAAAGTGGAGACAGAGTTGAAGAAGATCTTCTTCTGCGCTTAAAAAACGGCCAGGGAAGAGAGATTTCTTTTTTTCGGTCTGCTGAGTTGGGCGGCTGTATTTGTTTTTGGTCTTCAGGTAACGCTGAAAGTCCGCTTCAATCGCACGATGATTAATATTTAGCAGTTTGGAAGCTTCATCGAGTAATCCTGATTTCGCGACGTCTGACTCAGTCTGTTCGATAATGGCGAAGAGTTGTTCACAAGCATGGGCTTTTTCCTGTGGTGTTGCTTTCGAAGGATTGGGGAGGATGGACTTAGCTGCAAATTCAATGGCTTTGAGAGAAGTTTTTCGCAGCTTATCAAGCGCAGGTGCTCCCTGTTCTTTTAGAAGAAGATCAGGATCTTGTTTGGGAGGAAGAATCAGAAAACGTACTTCTACGTTTGCTTTAAGTGCAATGGGCAACATGCGCAGAGCTGCTTTTTGTCCGGCATCATCACCATCGAGAAGGCATTCAATCTGAGGCTCGTAGCGTCTGATGAGGGAGAGTTGGTGAGCGGTGATACCTGTGCCTTGAGGTGCTATGGCGGTGGTTAGACCCACTTGATGACAGCGTATGGCATCGAGTTGTCCCTCGACGAGAAGGAATGGGTTATCTGGTGTCACTCGAAGGCGAGCTCGATCAAGATTGAAGAGAATATTACCTTTGATGAAAATAGGGGTTTCCGGAGAATTAATGTATTTGGCTTCGCGGCTTGGATCATCTACCGGGGTGATACTCAGTTGACGGGCAGTGAACGCGATGACTCGGCTTTGGTGATCGCGAATGGGGATCATGAGGCGACCTCTGAAACGAGGACGAAAGGTTGGATTGGACTCAGTTCCTCGAGCATAGAGGAGTCCTGATTGCTGAAGAGCGGCAAGTGAAAATTTCTTTTGACGAAGAGCACTGTCTAGATTTCCTCCGCCTGGAGGAGCAAATCCAATTTTAAAATTTTCGGCTACATCCAGAGGAAATGAGCGATCATTGACCCAATAATCCCGAATGAAGTCACCTTCTTCATTTTGAGCCAGAAAAAATTGATGGTAGTGCTCGGCAGCAAATTCGTGTAGATCAAAAAGTTCCTGTCTCAGGGATCTGTCTTCATGTGGTCGGCCACCTTCTTCATATTCAAGCTCGATATTAAAACGTTTAGACAGGTTTTCGACTGCCTCGGTAAAGGTCAGCCTTTCTGTCTCCATGACGAAGGTTATGATGTCACCTGCTTTTCCGCTACTGAAGCATTTGAAGAGATTTTTATCGGGAGAAATGAAAAATGAAGGCGTTTTTTCATCATTAAAGGGACTGAGTCCTTTAAAAGATGAACCAGCTCGTTTGAGAGAAACAGATTGAGAAACGACATCGTAGATGGAGATGCGCTCTTTGAGTTCTCGTATAGAATTGGGTTTTATGGCAGGCATAATTTCTATAAAGAATACCTACTGGTTAACGGTTTTGAAAATTTTCAAGATAGGAGGTGGCTTCTTCTCGATCCGGATGATTCTCTGGAGTGAGGAGAAGAAAATCTTCATAAGCTTGTGCTGCCCGAATGGGATCGAAATTATTAGTGGCGAGCGCTTGAGCAAGCGCTAGGATAATACTCGGGTTTCTAGGGTATTTTGTGCGAGCTGCTTCCAGTTCACTGACAAAGAATGACAGTGTTTGTGTCTTACGGATGATATTGAGGTAGGTAATGTGAAAAGCGATGTTTTCGGGTTCTCTCCGGCGGGCCTCGAGTATGCAGGATTCGGCCTCATCGAGTTGATTCTGTTTCCAATAAGCTTTGGCTAATTGTGACCAGGTTTCAGCTGAGGTGTCATTCAGTGCGAGTGCCTGCCAGTATATCCGAATAGCTTCTTCTGTTCGTCCATCAGTTTCAATATCATTGGCTCGTGAGACTAGAATTTCCCAGGCTGTGCGAGGAGGCGTATTCTCCTCAAAGAGAGTTGTTTCTTCAACATTTTCTCTTTCGGCTTCTTCTTGCTGCTTTATGAGAGCGAGCCGATTGGCTTCTGCTTCCTCTTCTTTTTTTCGTCTTGCTTCTTGTTCGAGGGCGAGCTGTCTGCTCTTTTTTTCTTCTTCAAGCCGAGTTGCTTCCAGTTCACGCGTAAGATTTTGCTGTTCTTGTTGAGCTTCTTTCAGATCTTGTTGGGATTCTTTCCATGTGAGAAGCTGTTGCCGAATGGTGGATTGAGGATCCGAGTCCACCAACCCAGGAAAGCGTTGGTCGATGGCGATGAGTTTCTCATTTGCTGCCGAGAAATCTCCTTCGAGCATATCGATTCGTAGAAGTTCCAACATAGACTCTGCGATGTGGGATGTATTATCCTTGATAACTGTTCTGAACCAGCTGTTTGCCTGGGCATAGTTACCCACTTCAGTAAAGAGAACTCCTATGCGGTAGGCAGCTTTTCCAGATGGTTTAGTCTGATACCATGAGATGTAGGCTTCAATTGCTCTTTCCGGATTTCCTTGTTTTTCTAAAAGTTCTCCGAGTTGAACCCAAGTTTGAAAATCTTCCGGGTAAGCAGAAAGATAGAGTCGATATTGTTTGATAGCACCACGGGTATCATCGGCTTTTTCAAGTGATTGCGCGGCAAACTGTCGGAGGTCGGCTTTATCGTTATCTAGATCAGCTGCGACGATAAAGTGCCAGGCGGCGGAACTGTGATCGTTTTCAGCGGCGTAGGCGAAGGCAAGGGACTCAATGATGTCAGATCTTTCCGGATATTTTTTGTTTAATTTTTCCAGAAGTTTTACGGCGCTGGAAATGTTTCCTTCTTCGATTTTATGTTCGGCAGAGGTGAGGCGTTTGGAAATTATTTTCTCCGGATCTGTACATCCGATGATAAAAAACGCGAAAAACGCCAATACCAATAAGGTGATTTGATTTGATTTCATCGAAGTCACGGCGGAGATTGCCCTACCACCTTTCATCTCAGTTTTTTTAGTGTCAAGGATGTAGCTTACGTATTATTTTGAATGAAAATATTTTACCCATTGTGAACAACTATCGTTTCTTCGACGTCATTAACACAATTGTAAGTCGAATCATGGATTTTCCTGAGGATAAGAGAGTTTGTTTTAGGATCGGATTTATTCGAAGTATTGAAATCCTTCTAAGAAGGACTTCGAAACTATCGATGGCTTTGATGGTTTTGATGGGGCATTTTGTCTGGGGGCAAGAATCCTCAGAGGTGAGCGATTTCATACCGCCTCCTTCAAATATCGTTTGGGAGAGTTCGTTAGGCGAATTTTCTTCTGAAGATTACATCAGATCAGTTGAGGCATTGATTGGCCAGTTTGAAGATGAAAGTGGGAAAATATTGAAGCCGGGAGAAAAAGGGAAGGTTGGTTTAAAAGTTTATACGGATTCTGGTCCTGGGTTATCGACGCCTGAGAATTTAGTCAGAGGCGTTATTCTTGCTTTAGAAAAAAGAGGGTTTTCACGAGATAAGATTTTTATCCTTGGATTGAGTGAGCACCATTTGCGGCTGGGTGGTTTTATGCCTCCATTAAGTGTCGGAGGGGATTCTTTTGAGGATGTAAAGGTGAATGCTTTGAGTTCTGGACTCTTTTATGATGATGAGTGGTTTTACGACAGTCCAATTCCCAAAGAAGTAAATCTTGTCGATTATTTTGAGACAAATGAAGATGATCTCTTCACTCCCGATGAAAAGGATCGGAGAAGTTTTTTAGCCAAACCACTACTGTTTGAAGTCGATTTTTGGATCAATCTTCCGGCCTATAGCGACCATCCTGTTATAGGTATTAATGGGGCGTTGGTAAATGCAACGTTGTGGAATGCGAGTAATACGATGCGTTTTTTCAAGAGTCCTGCTACCGCTCCGGTGGCAGTAGCTGAGATTTCAGCCATTCCGGAATTTCGAGCAGGATGGATTTTTACGATCGTCAGTCTGGAACGCTATCAATTTATCGGAGGGCCTGTTTTTAATTCTTTGTACACCGTGTCAGAGCCTCGATTGTGGTTAAGTGATAACCCTGTGATTCTCGATGCACTGATGCGGGTAAGGATCGATAAATCGAGACGTGAAGCGGGGTTTAGGGAATTATCCGAGGATATGAAATTACTGGTCTATGCTGAACAGTTAGGATTGGGATTGGGCGATCATGAAAGAGTTCGCTGGTCAAGAGTGGATTGAAAGATGCCGATTTGAGAGGGGAGCAAATATTTTTGCTCTTGAAATAAACACTCTTACCCGATTTCTCTTTGTATATGTCTGTAGGTGATTTTCTTCCCATACTTGTTCAGGTGCTTTTGGCAGTTTCGATGGGGGGTATTATTCTGGGGGTCAGTCATCTTTTTGGACAACGGACTCTCAAAAATAAGATCAAAGATTCCGCTTACGAATGCGGAATTCCGGCGACAGACAAGGCTCATACACGGTTTTCTGTTAAATTTTACGTAACCGCGATGCTCTTCATTTTATTCGATATTGAAGTTGTTTTTCTAATACCTTGGACTATTATCTATCGAGAGTTTCTCAGTGTTGGCATTCCCATTCTTCTGCCGATTCTTTTTTTTCTCGGTGTTCTAGTCCTCGGCCTTGTTTATGAAACCAGGAAAGGTGGGTTGGACTGGGAAAAATAGTCGGGAAAATTCCGGTTAGGAGAGTTTACTCCTATGCGCATAGATCGATATTTTACACGCAATCGAACGATTGATCTTAAGAGCACCTCATTTAGAGGTGCTCTTAAGGAATTGTTGGATGTGTCAGTCGGACGCTTTAAAGATTTAAATAAAGAAAAACTTTTGTCCGGGCTGTTGGCCAGAGAAGGGACGATGACGACTTATCTAGGTAATGGTGTCGCTTTGCCTCATTTGCGAGTGAAGATGTCGCGTCGATTTATTTTTGCGGTTGGCCGGAGTATAGAAGGAATTGAGTACGATGGTCATAAGGATGATGAAAAGGCACATCTGATTTTCTTGTTGATTGCCGGTGAGTCTGCCAG
>JANQKU010000140.1 GCA_028280955.1 Opitutaceae bacterium | reverse complement strand
ATAAGCGTATCCCATCGCAATGTTTCGCTGGCTATTAACAAAACTGCGTGTAGCAGTTTAAGCAATTCACAATTTCTCTACCTTTAAAAGAACCTTCGTTCATCCATTTCCATGCCCACAATCCCCGATATTCAGCCATTTGTTCGTCGCATCGAAGAACTTGATGCGGCTATGGCAGATCCGAGCTTTTATTCGGATGCCAGGAAGGCAGCAAGGCTGTCGAAAGAACACCAAAAGTTGCGTGAGATGATTAACGAGCATACGGAGTTGCAAAAGGTGGATCTTGAGATCAAGGAGACCGAAATGATTTTGGAGGAGGCGGAAGCTGATGATGAGTTGAAAGAGTTGGCAGAGATAGAGTTGCCTGAATTAAAGGAGAGAAAAGAAGTTTTGGAGAAGAGTATTCTCATTGCGATGATTCCTCCGAATGAAGCGGATTCTCGAAATACTTTAATGGAGATTCGCGCGGGTGCGGGAGGAGATGAGGCTTCTCTCTTTGCGGCTGATCTTTATCGAATGTATTGTCGTTATGCAGAAACCAAAGGTTGGAAGGTAGAGCAATTGAGTGCCAGTTTGTCGGAACGCAATGGTTTCAAAGAAGTGATTTTTTCCATATCTGGAGAGGATGTTTATAAGTTATTGAAGTTTGAAAGTGGTGTACATCGGGTGCAAAGAGTTCCCGACACAGAAGCAAATGGGCGTATTCATACTTCTACAATAACGGTGGCTGTTTTGCCGGAGGCAGAAGAAGTGGATATCCAAATTGATCCAAGTGAACTGGAGATTTCCATATGTCGAGCGAGTGGTCCGGGAGGTCAGGGAGTGAATACGACAGATTCTGCTGTGCAAATCCTACATAAACCGACGGGAATGATTGTTACCTGTTCGGATGAGCGTTCTCAGATAAAAAATCGGGCAAAAGCAATGACGGTTCTTCGTTCGCGTCTGTTGCAGAAAAAGGAAGAAGAGGAGAGAACGAAGTATTCTGAGAATCGTCGCAATCAGATTGGTAGTGGAGATAGAAGTGAACGCATTCGCACTTATAATTTTCCGCAAAGTCGCCTGACAGACCATCGAATAGGTTTGACCTTACATAGCCTGCCTCAGGTGGTTGAGGGAGAATTAGGAGAGGTGGTTGACGCTTTGTTGCAGGCAGAGTACGATGAAAAAATAAATGAATTGATGAACAAAACGGCTTTTTGATTTTGAAGCTGCCTGAGAAATCAGACTGATGCTAACAGTGATCGAAGTCATCAAACGGACGACTGATTTTTTTGAAAAAAAACAGATTGAAAGCGCCAGACTAACAGCTGAGTTGATCATTGCGCATTATCTGGAATTGGATAGGATGCAGTTGTATCTACAGTTTGAGCGGCCTTTAGAAGAAAAGGAATTGGAAAATATTCGTCCTCTGGTAAAAAGAAGAGGGCAGGGAGAACCGCTCCAATATATATTAGGAAGGGCTCCTTTCATGGACCTTGTCTTAAAGGTTGATCAACGAGCTTTGATCCCACGGCCTGAAACGGAACAGCTGGTGGAGCGCATTTGTGAAGTTTATGCAGACTCTCCGCGTTCTTTTATTGATTTAGGTACGGGAAGTGGTGCGATCGTATTGGCATTGGCGCAGGCTTTTCCGGATATAGAGGGATTGGCTGTTGATAACAGCCAGGATGCATTGAATTTGGCAAAAGAAAATGCGGAGTTGAATGGATTGCTTAAAAGAATCCGTTTTATTGAGTCGGATTGGTTTTCTTCAATTGCAGAGAGTGAGGTTTTTGATCTTGTGGTAGCGAATCCTCCTTATTTGACCGAAAATGAATGGAAAACAGCGGCTGTAGAAGTGAGGTCATATGAGCCGCGTGAAGCATTGATAGCGGCGGATGAAGGATGTGAGGATTTAAAAAAGATCCTGAAGGAGTCATTTACCCGACTCAGTGATGGGGGAAGAGTATTTTTAGAAACGGGGATTGATCAACATGCTCAATTGCAATCCTTTGGATTAGAGTGTGGCTACGCAAAGATCGAGTCTTTTCAAGACTGGAGTGGGCGTGATCGTTTTATTGTTGCGCAGAAAGTAACTGAATAAAAACCGGAAGATTGTTACCTGGTAACTTTTTTCCCAGGTTTTCTTTGCATGGTGGCCTGGGCTGTCATTTCCCAGTGCTTGCCATCGGGCTCCAGGTCGAGTGTGTCTGTTAAAATACGGAGCGCTTCCCTTAAATGAATATCAAATTTAGGTACTTCTTTTTCTTCAGAAGAATCTTCATTTGTTGTTTCTGTTTGTTCTTCTTCATCGATCGAGCTTTTAATGACGGAGTCTAATCGAACTTCAGTTTTTGGATAGTTGAGTTTTGCCAGTGTCGTCTGACGTTCGTCCATTTTTTCACGAAAGGCTTCATCGATCGCTTTCTGTTTTTGGCGTTCTTCCAAGTTCAAAGAAATGGAAACTTGGTCTTGCTTAAGGCGAGACCAATTAATGCGTTCTGTCAGGAAAGCAAACTCTTCCAATGTTTCCTGCCGACTTTGATTGGCTTCGCGAAGTTTTTTTAGGAGATTAGGATCGATGGAGTTCCGAGCAAATGGAGCAGGTCGAATGGTGTCCCAGCTGAGGGCGTTTGGTAAATCAGATTCTTTAACAGGTAAATATTCCACAATGGATGGGATGGTTATGTCCGATATAACTCCTTTCATTTGAGTGGAATATCCATTGGGGAGATAGAATTTTTGAATGGTGAGTTTTGTCGCCCCAAGGTTTGTCAATTGCCGAAGTCTTCTTGGAGTGATTTTTTTCATCTCAATGACTTCCTGGACACTTCCTTTCCCATGGGTCGAACTATCTCCAATAATGAGAGCTCTTCCATAATTTTGAAGGGCACCCGCGACAATCTCAGAAGCCGATGCACTAAATCGTGATGTGAGAACTATTAGGGGACCATTGTATGCGACTTTCGGATTGATGTCGGGATAAACATTAATTTGGCCTGTTGAATTACGAACTTGGACAACGGGCCCTCTGCGAATGAAGAGTCCAGTCAATTCAACTGCTTCAGAGAGGAGTCCACCTCCGTTGTATCGGAGGTCCATGATAATACCCTGAACGTTTGCTTCTTTCAGTTTTACAATGAGTTCTTCGACGTCTTCGCTAACACTTTTGCGGTGGTCAGAGTTTTTTTCTTCGTTAATAGAACCATAAAAGGACGGAATTTCAATTACCCCTATGGTGGATATTTCGCCTTTGCTGTTGGGAACTTCGTATAGGTTTGCTTTGCTCCTGCTTGCATTTAGTTGAACGGAATCACGGACGAGTGAAACGGTATTACGTTCAGATTCATCTACGGCATCATATGGTATAAGTGTCAGTTCAACGGTTGTTCCTTTTTTGCCTCGAATGAGTTTAACCACTTTACGTAATTCCATATCCACTACGTCAACAGGCTCTTCACCCTTTTGCCGGACGGTAACAATGCGGTCATTGGGGTGGAGTTGTTTGCTTAGTGAGGCAGGTCCGCCGGGGACAAGTTCCTTGATAACGCAATAACCATCTTCAGTAGAGAGGACTGCGCCGATCCCTTGCAGGGAAAGCTGCATGAGGATGCTGAAATCTTCGAGTGATTCTGCGGAGAAAAAGAGGGAGTGAGGATCGTATAATTGACTTAGAGTTGTCAGGAATTGTTCCTGGACATGAATCTCTTCGACATCGTCGAGATTTTTACTGCGACGATTGTAGCGGGCGGAAACTTTTTCTTTAGCTTTTTCGATAGTTTTGTCGTTGAGCAGCTCTTGTAATAATTCGAATTTAAGTCTTTTTCTCCAGAGAGTGTCTGCTTCGGCTGTGGAAGAGGGCCAAGGGGCTTCGCTCCGATCAAAGGTATAGACTTCATCTATGGTGAAATCAAAATCCGTTTCTAATTCTTTTTGAATCCAAGCTGTGCGAACTTTTGCTCGTTTGTAATAAGTTTCAAATATTTCGAAAGGGATATCGAGAGACCCTTCTTGGTGTAAATCCTCTCCCAGCTTTTTTCCTATTTCTTTAAAGTGTATCTCATCGCTTTTTAGAAAGAAGAGTCGATGATCGTCGAGTTCTCCCATGAAATTGGTGAGAACTTCCTGAAAAGCTTCTTCAGAGATACTTTCATTTTTGTAGTGAACTGTTTCGAGTAATTGAAGAACGGTCCTGGTTTCGTAGGCCATTGTCTTCGTTGTTTCGAAGGTCGTCTTGTCTTGTTCGGCGTGAAGGGAAAGGTGAGCCGTCAATGCTAGAAGCAGTGTAGCCGGTAAAATCGTTTTTTTGAGAGCAAAGCGCATAAGAAATGATGAGAAGTTTGTCTGTTAGAACGAGATTCCCAGAAAATGTTTCACCCTCAGAAGATTCGTTACAGAAGTTTTATGTGATTATAGAGATGAAATTATCGGTTTGTTTCAAGCTTTGTTAAAGAGATGAAGCCTTGGAGTTTTCCAAGAGAAGGCTCTCACAGATAATCCTATTTTTCTGCATTTTCAAGGTGTGCTCTTGCCAAAATTCATTCCAGTCGGGAAAACTCATCCACTTAGGTAGGGCCTTCTGAATTTCAGGGACATCACTGATAACTGAGATACCTTTGTTTTCATAACGGCGTAAATGAACCTCGATTTGTTTAAGAAAATCATAGTTTTCCGTGAGGGTAGTTCCTACTTTTTCAGGTATAAACCCTTCGTTAACAAGGGATTTGAGCGCTTTTCTGGTTCCCGGGCTACGAATATTTGCGTGGGTTGAACCGTAGGTGAGTTGTAGTATTTGGACAAGGAACTCAAAATCAATGATTCCTCCGGCTCCTGTTTTGAAAGCACGTTGGGGAGGAGAGACGAGATCTCTCTCTTTTTCGATTCTCTGGCGCATTTTCCAAAGTTCAGAGCGCTGAGATAGAGCCAGAGGTGTCCGGTATAAGAGGTCCGTC
>JANQKU010000075.1 GCA_028280955.1 Opitutaceae bacterium | reverse complement strand
CTGTCAGTAATAAGTGGAGACGGCTGGTGGACCAGAATGTCTTCTCAAGAAATCGTTTTTTCATCTGGGATAAGGAAATTAGTCGTTAGCCATCTTTTTTCCGAAACGGAGGTTTAGAATGGTGATAATAAAGACAAAGAAGAAGAGCATCCAGGAAATGGCGGAGGCGTAGCCGAGGCGACCATTTTCAAAGCCCTCATTGAAGATATAGTAGGCCAGCATGGTGGTTGATTTTGCCGGGCCGCCTTCCGTCATGGTGCGGGCCATTTCAAAGCCACCCTGGAGACCATAGATGACACTCATCACAACGATGAAGACTGTGATAGGTGCGAGCTGTGGCCAGGTGACGTGACGAAACTTCTGCATCCGGGTGGCGCCATCGATTTCAGCCGCTTCGTAGAGTTCCTGGGGAACGCTTGAAAGGCCTGCCAAGTAGAGGATCATGTTATTGGAGCCGATGGCTGCCCATAGGCTGACGACCATAAGAGCCGGTTTCGCAAAGTGATAATCGGCCAGCCAGTTGGGAGCAGTTAATCCGTCAACTGCCATTACCGGTAGTTGAAAACAGACGTTCCCCAAGCCATAGAAAATGAGCTGAATGATGAAGAGACCTGCCACCAGCGGTATCAGGCTGGTCATCCCTTGAAATAGATGTGTGGTATAAATCCCCGAGCGTTTTTGGTAGGTAAAGTACGCTTGAGAGACGACCAGAAGGAAGAGAGCGATTAAGGAGCCTATCCGGATGAAGTCAGGAGTTGCTCTGTTCAACAGGAGAAGGCTGGTGCCGATACAGATACCCCAGAATGCGAGGATCGATGTCACTGCCCCTGCTTCACCATCTATAAAACGTCTGGCGATAAGGCGCAAAGCGAAAAAGAAGATAAGGAGGATCAGAGCTGTGAAGAGCGCTCCAATGAGATTGGACCAGACTGGGGTTTGATTAACGGTTGCTGCCACGGAATCCAAAACCGGACGCAGTCCTGAGTTAATGGGACCAGAAACAGGGTTATATATTTTTTTCCAAAGAAGATAAGTGGCGATCCCAGCTGTAAAATGGGGCGTGTAAAAAAGAGTCCGATAAAGGCTCATTCCGGCGAAGGCTCCACCGATAAAAATGACAACCACCAGTGATAAGAGGAGAAGCCACACTTTGGAAGCATCGAGCCCCAGCACGAGCAGTGAAACCATGCTGATGACAAAGATAACACCGGCAATGAGCAAACCATAGGATCGGCGATTGTGGTACTTTAGGTCATTGGAAAGGAGCAAGGCTGCGATGAGGCTTCCGGCGATGGCAAAAGGAATCCCCATCATCAGGTAGAGCGTATTGCCAAAAACCTGCCAGAAAACATCTGATCCCAGAAGGCGTTTGAAGTTGGTCAGACCGACAAAGGAAATGGGGTTATCCAGAAAGAGATTATGAAGTCGCAAGTCCCAGTTGCTGAAAGCCATTGCGAAACTGACAATGACTGGCAAAAGGGTGAAGATGAGAAACCCAAAGATATTTGGCCCGAGAAATCCAAAGGCCGCAATCTCGTTGCGGAACTTCATAAGGAAGGGGAGTTTTTTTCTCAATCCTGGGTCAGCCATCCTTTATCGTTGTAGTATTTGAGGTAAAAAGGGTTGGAAATGAGAGAGGCGGGAATCGGCAGGCCTTCTTTTTTGCGCCGGTCGATTTCCTTTTGATCTTCCAGTGCTTTTTCATACCTTTCTCTTACCAGGGGGCTGGAATTTACCGATGCCATGATTTCCCTATTGATTTCATCAGCGGCGTCCTTTGTTGCCTGTCTGGCTGTTTTTAAGCCTGCTTCAAAGCTTTCCCAGGCATCTCTTGCGATTCGGTCTCCTGTTTCTTTTGTAATGTAAACCCCGGTGTCTCTGGTGATGCCAATTGTTTGAATCGCTTCAGCAAAAGCTATATGGCTCTTTCCTTCATTGGGATAATCTTTGGGATGCCGAAAGGCCTCGGTTTGGGTATAGAGAGGATTGGGAGGTAGAGAGTCCCCAGACTCCACGATGAAATTATTAAATTTTGCACTGGCCAGAAATCGTAAAAAGTAGCTGGCGAGTTCTGCATTTTTCGAACCTGTGTAAACACCGATTGTCCCGGCTGAGATTTCTGCATTGGGATAGCTGAAATGGGGTGGTTCGACCACGTCATATCGGATCGGTTCCATATCCCTGAGAAAGATGAGATTCCATCGGGCACCTCTCAAAAGAGCGTAATTCTTTTGGGCGAAGAGATGAATCCTCAGGTAATTTTTATTGGTATTGGCAGAGAGGGCTTCAAGATCCTCCCGACGGGGAAAAAGATGTTCGTCGTAGCTCCATCGATACATCCGTTCATATAAGTCTGCGTTTCTGGGGTCGTCGAGCTGGCTGCGCGTTATGGTTTCGTTGTAATCGTCGAAGCCCATGCTTCGTCTCAACACTGGGCGCGTCAATTGATCGAAAAAGAATTTAGTATGTTTTCCTTCGGAGTCTTTTGTCCGTTGGACATATTCCAAGCCGATTTTTTCAAATTCATCGACAGTCCAGCGATGAGGCGGCGGATCCATCCCCACTTCTTCGAAAGCTTCCAGATTTACCCAAAGCATATTTGCTGCGGCATTGCGGGGATATCCGTATTGCCGGCCATCGACTTCGATTTCGGACCGGACGTTTTTGTAGGTTTCATTGACGGAATACCCGTTCTGCCGGGCATCTTTGGTTACGTCTTTTAAGAGACCTATATTCTGATAAAAGAGAGATTGTGGCCCATAGAGATCAAAAAGATCCGGGCCAACCCCCGCAATGGCACGAATCAGCTTCTGTGTTCCCCGGGGATCAAAGGTGGCTACTTCAATTTCGATATCGAATTTCGGAGCATCCGTTTCTTCCTGCCACTCCTTGAATAGCCTGAGTGTCTCTCTCTTGTATGGGTCGTTTCCGGTGATCCAGGTGAGAACAGGTAGGTCGCCTCTTTCTTTTTTCAATACTACCTTGGTAAACAAAGTGGCCAGTATCATGATGATAAGAGAGCCGACTAAGATATATCTCATAAGGTAGGGTAAAAGAAGTGAAAGAAAAGTGGTTGAAGATCAAAAAGGAAAAGTGATTGTATGATCAAGAAATATTATTGACACAAAAATGAAAAATTAATGAATCGAAGACTGTTTTTTAGTAGGAAAGCAATTTTCAAAAGAGAGGAAAAATCGGTTAAATAACGAGAAAAATACTGATTTATACCTCATTTTGATCAATTTTTACTGAAATAAGTCATTTTATGAAAAAAGTCGAAATACGGAATACGATTGAAAAATTTGTTTCAAAAATAGAAGGAGATGCTCGTATTCCGTTACCACCTGCGAGAGAATTAGCCGAAAAATTTGGGGCTTCTCTTTCGACAGTCTATCGCACTTTGGTCGAGTTGGCTGAGGAAAATCGTTTGCAGCATGGCAGTAACGGCCGCTTTTATCCTTTAAATAAAGAGAGAGAAGGAGGGAAGGGCCTTCGTTTTGTCTTTCTTTTGGGGCAGGTATCCGAATGGCATTATACTATCAGGGACATTTTACAGGGGATTACTCGCCGGACCTCGCACTATGAAAAAGGAGTGACCATGGTTCATATCAAAGGACTGATCGAACAGTCGGATGTTCTGGCTCCTTCAAGATTTGCGGATGAGACTACTCAGGAAAGGTTTTTAAACCGGTTTCTAGAAGAAAACGGATATGTTTGGGATGGGGTCATTTTTGAGAATATGTGGGATGATTCTGTTATCGAAAAATTCAGAGATGAATTCCGCCGTATCGTTATCATCGACCGGAAGTCTGAATTGGGTTTTGCCTCATGTGTGTATCCAGATTTTGAAAAATGCGCCTCTTTGGTTTTCAATCATTTTTTTGCGAAGGGGTATGAGCGAATTTTAACGGTGATACCCTATCACGATCAGTACATTACGCAGGCTTCCACAGCCACTGTTGAGGTGGCTAGCATAACAGGGATTGATTATGGTGAAGAGAATTTGATAGATGTATCCGATTTTGAAAGACGTAAACAGTTTGTTGAATCTCTTAAAAACGAATCGGGTAGAGTGGGCATTTTTTGTCCGGAGGATAATCACGCTAAGATATTACTGGATAATTTGCAGGAGGCAGGGGTTCGCTGCCCGGAAAAAGTCGGACTCATTTCAGGGACAGGTGTGCTGCCTTCGCGTTTAGCGAATATGACGAGTGTGGTTCCTCGTTTTAGTGAGATAGGAGAACAGGCGGTTGATCTCCTCCAGATCAGTGTTCCGCAGTGTTGTCCGATTGGTATCGGTTTTAGAACTGGCGCCACCACGTAGTTTTTCAACTCAGTTAGTTATTTAGAAAATCAAATTCGATTACATTTATGCTCAATAAAGATTCTGTCGAAAACTGCTGCCTGGAAGCAGAAAAGCTCTACTTTGATGGAGAAGCGAACATGCTTCGCATTCCCGTTTATGCCGGAACCGTTCATGTCTCTAAAAATGAAGGCAAACCTTGTATTGTCCTGAGAGAGTCCCTCAATTATGGGCAAGCCCTTCTGCTTCGATCAGAACCGATGGTTGAAAGGGCCGAGGCCATCATCAGGCGCATCCTTCCGCTTCAGGATACGAATCCTTTGCATAATACTTTTGGCTTATGGCCCTATTATGAAGAGATCCCTATCGATCAGATGACACCTCCGGATTGGAATTGGGCGGACTTTATCGGGGCAGGGCTCCTCAGCATTCTCGATCGATCGGAGGACATTTTATCTGAAGAATTGGTGCGGGAGATGGATGTGGGTATTCGAAATGCTGCCTTCAGTATTTTCAGACGCAATGTGACGGCGGATTATACAAATATTGCGATCATGGGCGGAGGGGTCACCCTGGCAGCCGGAGAACGGCTGGGTGAATCCGTTTTGGTGACCTTTGGTCGTAATCGTCTGAAAGCAGTGGAAGCTTCTGTGCGCCGCAACGGTGGTTTTCCGGAATATAACAGTCCCACCTATTCTATGGTGGCTTTGGATGAATTTGAACGCATCCTGCAGCTGGTCAAAGATCCGGAAGCCAGAGAAATTGCGGAAAGATTGCGGGTGGAAGTTTGGGAAATGATTGCGGCTCATTTCCATCCTGGTACCGGGCAATGGGCCGGACCGCAGAGCAGAGCCTATCATGACTGGCTTCATCGCGATGCTCTCATTCGCTTGAATTGGCGGCTGGGAAAACCCTTAAGTACGGAATTGAGAGCTGATGAGGATAAGATCCGTCCCATGTTTCCGGATTTAGTGGAAGCGATACCCTGCCCGGAACATCTGAAGGAACGCTTTTTTCAATTACCGCAGGAGCCTCATTCCTATAAAGGAACTCTTCGTCAGGAAGAATCCGGATTTTCCATGGAAGAGAACAATTGGTTTTCAGAAGAAGCCTGTCTGGGTTCTGCCAACCGAAGCCCTTTTTGGATACAGACCAGAGGATTGCTGGGTTACTGGAAAACATTAGAAGATCCGGCCGTTTGTTTTCGCACACGCTTTCTCCATGATGGGCGCGATTTCATGAGTATCCAGGGATTGGTTGCACAGGAAAATGCCCGTGCCTTATGTGCCTTTAATCCCTTATCTAACGTGGGCGACTTTCACGTCTTTTTTGATACCCCTGAAGATGGGGTTTTTGAGGCAACGGACCTAACACTGCAATTTCGCCTGCAGGGAAAAGGAGTAATCTGCGAGCAGGTGAGTGAAAGTTGTTTCATCCTTCGTGCTGGAGGATGGCGTGCTGCCATTCATATCACAGAATCCTTTTTCGATGGGTTGGCCGTTCAGTGGAATCTGGTTCAAGAAACCGATGTTGCGATCGTTGAAGGCGTTTGTTATCGAGGCGAGAAAAGAAGTTTTGATTTTAAAAATCTTTCCTCCCGGATTGTGACTGGAGTGGAAATCCTCTCCAAAGAAGAATCTGTTTCGGAGGCAAATATCACGTTGGAGGAAAATGGTAACGAAAACATAAAGGCTGTTTGGGAAACAGAAAAGTCTCTATCGCTGGATGTGCCACTCAAGCCGCAAACCTGGCAATACTGTTGAGTTAAAAAGGATAGAAGTAATTGCATGAATAATAGAGAATGGTTCAAGAAGGCGCAATTTGGCCTTATGATTCACTGGGGACTTTACTCGTTGCCTGCTGGAGAGTGGCAAGGAAAGAGGATGCCTTCTATCGGTGAGTGGGCACAGTCATACTTTCGAATCCCGAATGCGGAGTATGGTGCTCTCGCCAATGTCTTTAATCCCCTACTGTTTGATGCGGAGTCATGGGTTAAGCTGGCAAAAGAAGCGGGTATGCAATACCTGGTGATTACCAGCAAGCATCATGATGGCTTTGCGATGTATCGTTCGCACGTTGACTCTTTCAATGTTTATCATGCTACGCCGTTCAAGAGGGACGTTATCGGAGAAGTTGCCGAGGCCTGTCAGAAGCACGGGTTAAAACTTGGGTTGTATTATTCGCAGGACTTGGATTGGCATGATCCGAACGGTGGTGGATATAGGCAGGGGCGTGCCAACGATGGGATTAGTTGGACCAACGACTGGGATTTTCCCCACAACGATCAGAAGGATTACAGCCAGTGCTTCAAAAACAAAATCAAACCGCAGGTGGAAGAGCTACTTCAGAATTATGGTGAGCTGTGTTTAATCTGGTTTGATACACCTATGACGATCTCATCAGAGCAAAGCACGGAATTGTTTCACCTGGTCAAGAAGCATCAGCCCAATTGTCTGATCAATACCCGGATCGGGAACGATTTGGGCGACTATCGTTCGATGGGTGATAACGAAATTCCGGATCAGTTCATGCCACAAGACGAATTGGCTGAAACGCCGGCTACCTTGAATGATACCTGGGGCTATAAGACCTTTGACCATAACTGGAAACCTGCAGAAGAGGTTATTCGTTTGAAGCAGCATCTCAATGAACGGGGGATTAACTATTTGTTGAATGTTGGGCCTGATTATCTGGGGCGTATTCCTGCTCCCAGTGTAGACATCCTCAAAGTGGTTGGTGCCGAGTTGCGGCAATAGGGTTCTTGAGCAAAACGGGCGTGAGATAAAAAGAATCATGGAGAAATAGAGATGCGCATTGTAAAGATGGCAGGTAAAGGGAGGATCGATATGGTTGACGGACCGGAGCCAGTTCCTGCCTCTGGCGAAGTAGTCGTTGAGACAGCTGTTTCAGCGCTTTGCGGCAGTGAACTGCATACTTATCTCGGTGAAGGATTACCGGAAGGAAACAATGGGCATGAGGCTGTCGGAACGGTTGTTGAGATTGGAGACAATGTTTCCGGTTTGGAGATTGGTCAACGCGTAGGAGTCAGTGCCATTGCCGGTTGTGGCCATTGTGAGTACTGTGCAAAGAAGCAGTATACTTGGTGCCCGGAGTTCAAATTTTATGGGAACATGCATGCCGAGCGTTTCCTGGCTTCAGCCAGTTCATGCTATCCATTGCCCGATGATGTTTCATGGGAAGTGGGTGTATTGATTACCGGTGATGGATTGGGTGTGCCCTATCATACATCCCGGAAGATTGCTTCTTCGGAAATAAAAACTGTTGCGGTTTTTGGAGCTGGACCTGTTGGACTTAGCAACGTGCTGATGCAGGCCCATCTGGGTCGTCGAGTTATTGCTGTCGATATCGTCCCCGAACGCCTGGCAGCGGCCAAAAAACTGGGAGCCAGTGACAGTGTGAACGCGAAGGAATGGGATCCGATAGAGCGAGTACGCGAGTTATGCGACGGGATTGGCGCAGATGTCTGTATTGAGGCCGCAGGTCGTCCGGAAACCGCCATGGCCTGTTTCAATGCCGTTCGAACCGCTGGTACCGTTGTCTTCAATGGAGAGCAGGGAGCCTTTCCTCTTTCACCGAGTGATCAATTTATTCGTCGTGATATCACAGCAGTGGGTGCCTGGTTCTATCATTTCTGTGAGATTGATCAAATGCTGCAGCTCTACCGTGATGGTTTACCGGTTACAGATCTTATCTCCCATCGTTATCCATTTGCAGACACCGCAACTGCTTTTGAGAAATTTTCATCGGGGCAGTCCTCCAAGGTTCTTCTTCACTACTCATAGTTGCGTAGGGTTTTGAAGTAAAAAGTCTTAGCGTCTCCGCGTCTTAAGCGAAGCGAGCGTGAGGTAAAAGAAATAAATAGGAATTAAGTTCTTTTCAGACAGTCTTTTAGTAAGGATTGACTCAGTGTTTTGAATCCAGGATTGTTCAGAAACTGGTCAAATAGCTAAGAATTAAGAGCTAATGAAACATCCTTATATTATCGCGATTGGTGCTATTGCCGGAGGTGGAAAAACAATACTGTCCCAAGCAGTTCATGAATTTCTCTCTTCTTCCGCTCTCTATTGCTTTGATGATTTTGAGGAAACCAACAGGTACCCCGAAGACTTTTATGAGTGGTGGCGTCGAGGAGCTGATGTCTCGGAATTTGATTGCCCCGGTATGTATAAAGCGGTCTCCGAAGAGATTCAAAAAGCTGCTGTCGAGTTTATCATCTTGGATTATCCCTTTGGGCGTCAGCATGAACGATTTCGTGCGTTGATCGATTTATCTGTCTTTATTGACACGCCTTTAGATGTTGCTCTGGCCAGACGCATTGTGAGAAACGAATGCGACGATCTTGAAAATCTAAAGCGAGAGATGGTCGATTACGAATCCAAAGCAAGGGCTCTTTATGCCGATGCGGCTGCTCGGGGCAAAAAGGAATGTGATCTGTTATTGGATGGAAGCAAAAGTATTGAGGAACTCACGAAACAAACACTGGAGGAAATGAATAACAAACGATTTAATGAATACAAAGAACTTTATTGAAATCAATCGATCCAATTGGGATGAGCGAGTGGAAATTCACACTGAAACTCATGAAGGCTTCTATGATATCAAGGGGTTTCTTTCGGGAGAATCCTCACTCAAAGAAATTGAGCTTGCCGAACTAGGTAATGTAGCTGGGAAAAAGTTACTCCATGCAATGTGTCATTTTGGACTCGATACGCTTTCATGGGCCAGAAGTGGTGCTGAGGTCACAGGTGTTGATTTTTCACAAGAAGCCATCGCAAAGGCTCGAGAGTTGGCCGACCGAGCTAATCTACAGGCTGATTTTGTCTGTGCGGATATTTTAGAGTTACCGTCTTCATTCTCTGAAAAATTCGATATCGTTTTTGCGTCCTATGGGATTCTCTGTTGGCTGTCTGATATCAATCGCTTCATCGAATCTCTGGCTGCTTGTTTAAAGTCCGGTGGTGTTTTCTGTCTAGTCGATGGGCATCCTTTTCTGGATATGTTTACCTACGATGAAGAGAAGGAGGAACTTGTCTTGCAGCATCCTTATTTTCACAAACCAGAGCCGGATGAATGTGCTTGTCGCACTTCCTATACTAATAAGGCACGCACACTGACTTCCAATAAAACCTATCAATGGATCCATGATGTGGGAAGTATCCTAACGGCTATCATGAAAAATGAATTAGAGCTTCTTGCCTTCAAGGAATACCCATATGGGCATTATCAGAAGTTCCCTAATATGATACAGAATGAGGAAGAGCAGTGGGTTTTCGCAGATGATAATCTTGAGATCCCGTTGTTGATGTCGGTCAAAGCGAAAAAGAAATGAATCCAAAGAATGATTGGCCTCAAAAGGCATACTGTAGAGATTGTTGAAAGTCATCCTAATTGGCCCAGGCTTGCTACTGCAATATGTGCCAAGGTGCATGATCTATGTGGTAAATTGGTAATCGATGTCCAACATGTCGGAAGCACCTCAGTTCCCGGATTGCCTTCAAAGCCAATCTTGGATGTAGCGGTGGGGGTACCCAACCTAAGTGTAATTGCCAAGATAGTTGATATACTAACTGAAGAAGGATATATCTATCGGGGAGATGCCGGAAATAATGGTGGTCATCTCTTTGTCATCGAATCTGAGACAGATGTTCGCATTGCTCATATTCATGTTGTTCAATATGGTTGCGAACAGTGGCTTAATTACTTAAAGTTTCGAACGATCCTGCGAAATGACCCTATTGTTCGCAAGGAGTACGTTGAATTGAAACGTGACCTTTTCAGAAGGTTTAGCAAAGATCGTAAATCTTACACAGCTTCTAAAGTAGATTTTATCTCGAGAGTTCTCAATTGTAACTCATAGCGTATGTTCGTTCGATGGGTGATCTGCTTAAGGCGACACCTCAACGAACAATTTGAGAATAACGAAGGAAAAAACTTAGGTTGTTCGATTTCTTGCTCTGTGTTCAACCATTGTCTTGCACGGCTATTTCTGGATTGACATTCTTGTAATCAGCCGTCATGATGAGTTTATAAAAAGCTAATATACAGTAATTTATATAAAATTTTTTCTTGTAAGAGTCGTCGTTTTATATCTTTCAAAAATACCAGTTATTGGTGTTTTTTGGCCTGATATAAACGAATGTCTATTGAAACTTGGAAGTATAGAAGCCCTAAAAAGAAGTTGGGTATAGGGATTGATTACGGAACGGCTAATTCAGCTGCGGCGATATTTGACGGTCATAGGCTGAAGCTGATTGATCTCGACCGGGCAAGCCCTGTTCCTTCGATTATGCCGAGCGCTCTTTACCTTAATCGGGAGTTTTTTCCGAAAGTAGGATGGCAAGCTATAGAATCCTACTTGGGAGATAATGTTGAGAGAAAGATAAACCTGGAAAGGGAGGAAGTCGGCGAATTTCTCTTAAGCATTGATACGAGGGATGGCTATTTTGAAGACTGGATAAAAGTAAATGCGTTCACCGATCGCGATCTTCCGAGTCGATTGTTCCGAAGCGTCAAAACATGGTTGGGTAGCGTAAATCTCAATACTCTGAAGGTGTTTGATCGGGATCTGAATCTCATAGCGCTGGTGACTCCTGTTCTCGAACATACAAGAAAGCGGATTTTACAATCGACGGAACTGTACGGAGAGGGATCGTTGGCACCATATATCGGACGACCGGTACAGTATTCCGGAGGAAACGCGGATACGAACAGAGTAGCGCTCGAACGCATGAATCAGGCCTGTCAGTACGCCGGATTCGAATCATCCGTTCCGTATCCCGAGCCGGTTGCCGCAACGTTGAGTTATTTATGGAACGGGAATATGTGGGAAGGCAGCACTTACTTAACCTTTGATTTTGGAGGAGGCACTCTCGATCTCAGCGTGGTGAGTTACAGCCAAAAAGGGTTTACCATATTGGGAACCCATGGTATCGATATTGGTGGAGATACTATCGATCAAAAGATCTACAGAGAGAAAGTATTTCCGGAGTTGGGGAAAGGCGCCTTAGTTACCAGCAGTAATGTGAAAGACACCGGCAAAGTCCAGTTTCGGTTCAATGAATTCGAAGAACGCTTATTAACCTGGCAACATTTTCACGAATTGAATCGTAACGAACTGCGTGAACTCATCGTCCAGGGAATGCGGGAAGGCGGTACCGTTAAGGAGAGATTGGCACGTCTCCTGAAACTGATTACCTACAATCAATCGTATCAGGTATTTCAGGCAATTGAGACGGCAAAACGAGCACTCAGTGAAAACGAAAAAGCGACGATTGACGTTCCCACGGTAGATTTGTGTATCGCTATTAACAGGCATGAACTCGGCGAGATAGTCGCCGATATCCTGGTCGACATCGAAGAAACGATAGCCCGGACTCTCGATCTTGCGGGATGCAGCTGTGAGGATATCGATGCGGTTGTTTGTACTGGAGGATCTTCCCGTCTTCCTCCGGTCAGAAATTTGTTGCAGAGACTATTTCCGGAAAAACTAGTGGAGCATAGTACCTTCACTGGAATCGCAACTGGACTTGCCATAGCGAATTTCTATGGCTACCAGTTCGATCCAGACAGTTGATCGTTAGAAGAGAAGTCTCACGCAGATACTTGGAGACAAAGGAAGACTTTGACTAAACTCTTGGCGACTCAGCGTCTTGAGAGAAGCGGGTGTGGGATCAACTAATCTAAACCGTCAAAAAAATTCTGAGACAGGGCTACTTATGATCTCTTAAAAGTTTGATCCGCAGATTAGAAATACCATTTGCGCAGATTAAACAGCCTAAGACATTTTTTCACTACGAAGCAAACGAAACAAAAATCTGTGTTAATCTGCGGATCCGATAGTTCCTCAGATGTTGTGGCTTTTTTTCCGTTTTTCCCGCATCCGTTGGTGCGCTTCGGGAGAGCCGTCGTGACTGGTGCCGAACCAATGGTCGAAAGGTAGATCCTGTTCGCCGTAATTGCATTCGAAGTAGCGGTGATGCAACTGATGGAAAAAGGAACCTCCCGGAACGTTTTTGGTTCCCTTGATTTCGAAGGTTTCGAACCCAAGATGACCTTGCGCCGGAGTGAAGGCGGCATGCTGTGTATTCATCAGCACATGGATCGGATGTGAAGGGATGATCCAGTGAATCAGGACGCCGCTGAAATAAAGAATGTGTTCGATCGGATGCATGGCCATGCCGGACCAGGGACCGATGTTGATGTTTTTATGATGCAGATAATGGGCTGCTCTGTAGAGCGGTGGCCAATGCAGGAGCCGGTGAGCCCAATAGAAATGGAAAAGCCGCCACAACTGGATAGAGCAGAGCATGACGACAAAGTAGATGGGGTGCTCCTTGGGATCGAGATAAGGGATGATTTGATTGGCGTAGGCCCACATGAAGATGACTTCATAAGCCGTCCAGATAATGCCACCACTGACCAGGGTCCAGAAAACATTGTCGAAAAGTTGGCTGCTTTTGAGAAATTTTCGCTTTCCTTTCGCCATCCACTCGGTGGTGTATTTGTACTTGAGCCCCTGAGATTTGAGGGACCAGAACCGAAGATGCCAGAGACTGGTAATGATGGTGAGCATGGCAACATTCCGTACGAACATCTCCATTATCCAGTCGATCCTGAATTCGACACAGCGAGACAGGGCCGGTTGAAGGTAGAGCCAGGTCAGGATGGCAATTGCCATGTAGATGACTTGCCAGGGGAAGAGGTAACCGGGGATACCGAAAAACCATTTGAGAGCCGCTCCCGGCTTTGGTGGCCAGGAAAACAGAGGATTGGGTGGCGCTGTTCCTTTTTCGGGCTGCCAAAATCCTCGACTGTCCCGAGGCATACCGTCGACCAGTTCTTTTTTCTCACTGCCTTTATCGTCCATGGGGTATCTCTTTGATCTTTGATTTGCTTCTAGAAATCATTAGCTCACGGTGTTGATGCCATTAGGTGGGCTAACTGTTATTGTTTAAAACGCTGGTGATCTCTTTTGTAAATGCGAAAAGAATATTCACCACGAAGGTGTTTTTCTGATCCGCAGATTTGAAATACTATTTGCGCAGATTAAACAGCCAAAGACATTGGTTTCTTTACAATAAAGATCTAGTCGATCTTGTTAATCCTGTCTAAAAAACTTTAGCGTCTTTGCGACTTGAGCGAAGCGAGCGTGAGATAAAGAAAAAAGTATATCTTCAGACAGTCTTTTAGTGAACCTTGACTCAGTGTTTTGGATCCGGTCTAGTTTATAGATTGCTCAATAACTTGTTGTCTGAAAGACGATTTATGAATGTTACCTTACATGAGGCCATTGATCAGGATTTGCCGATTGCTAAGAATCTGGTGCCTTATTATGTCTACGACATGTCCGAGCATTTAGGTTGGCCTTGCACGGCGGAGGGAAAATTCGATGGTTGTGACGAACTCGAAAGCTATTGGCAAAACGATGGGCGATATGCCTTCATGCTGCGAGCGGGTGAGGAATTGGCAGGCTTTGCTCTCATCCGGGCCGATCACGAAGAACCTGATGTGGATTACTCTGTCGGTGAATTTTTTGTCCTTCGCAAATTTCGAGGGCAGGGAGTCGGTGAGCAGATTGCTCGGCAGCTCTTTGATCGGTTTCGTGGTCAATGGGAAGTGTCTCAACTGGCAGGTAACAAACCAGCGTTAGCGTTTTGGCGCAAAGTGATAAGTCGTTATTCAGGTTCTAATGTTGAAGAACAAGAAGGAGAGTCTCCCTGGGGTCAGATGAACGTTATTCGGTTTCAAAACAATTAAAGACGATGAAGATAACGATTACTAGGCTTGGACCGGAGGATGCAGAGACTGCTCGTGCCAACTGTGCGCTTTTCTGGGACATGAGTTCGTCGGAGGAAAACCTGGTTGTCTACCTTGCCGATCCGAATTGTATTCTCCTGGTGGCGGAAGTCGACGGTGAGCCAGCCGGACAAGTTGTCGGCCATATTCTGAAACGCTGGGATTCGAAGAAGCCGATGCTCTTTCTGTTCTCGATCGATGTGGTCGAATCTCAACGCCGTAAGGGTGTCGCACGAAAATTGATACAAGAGTTTCAAAAGAGAGGAAAAGAAGCAGGCTGTGGCAGTTCCTTTGTCTTCACCAACGAGTCGAACAAACCGGCTATGCAGATGTACCAGACCTTGGGTGGTGTCCGAACCAATCCGGATGATGTGATGTTTGAATGGGAGTAGGTAAAGAAGTCTCAGTGCCTCTTGAGAGGTGATAGTCTCATATCACTTTAGCTCTCAGATATCGTTGTTAATCGTTTATGTGAGGCTTGACTCGATTCTTTTTTTGAAGAGGCAATATCTTAAATTTGTCTATTGTGTCCAAAAGAAGGAGCAGAAGAAAGAACTAGGATAAAATACCCTAGTAAACATTGACTCAGTGTTTTGGATTTAGAATAGTTTAGAAACTACTCAATAATTTGTTAGATAGTGAAGATGATCGAATGGTATAGACAAATATGAAAACTCTGAATGAGAAACCACGAATTAGATTCATCGATCTCTTTTGTGGGATTGGAGGTTTCCGTATTGCTGTTCAACAAGCTGCATCGTTACTTGGTGCAGAAGCGGAGTGTGTTCTCTCAAGTGACATTGATGAAGAATGTCAATGTGCATACGAAGCAAACTTTAAAGAGCGTCCTTTGGGAGACATTTCAGCAATTTCAGCTTCGAAAGTTCCTCCTCACGATCTATTGCTTGCGGGTTTCCCATGCCAGCCTTTCAGTATTATAGGGCACCGCAAAGGGTTTGAGGACACTAGAGGTACGCTGTTTTTCGAGATCGCTAGAATTATTGAAGCCAAGAAACCGAAAGCTTTTGTACTGGAAAATGTAAAGATGTTGAAGGGGCACAATGGCGGAAAGACACTCAATCGCATTATGGAGGCTCTGCGCGACTTGGGTTATATTTGTGATTATCAGATATTGAATGCCCTTAATTTCGGGTTACCTCAGAAGCGAGAACGCGTTTTTATCGTTGGCTACAAGAAGAGGTGTTCTTTTATTTGGCCCGATGGTGGCATAGAAATGTCTCCTCTGAGCTCGATCCTAGAAGATAATGTTCCTCAGCAGTATTTTGCATCTGATTACATCAGACAAAACCGATTAGCGAAGCATGCTCCTACTGATGAGCCAACAATTTGGCACGAGAATAAATCCGGCCATATAAGTGTTTATCCATATTCCTGTGCGCTCAGAGCTGGAGCATCATACAATTATTTACTGGTAAATGGAGAACGTCGTCTTACGCCTAAGGAAATGTTGCGACTTCAAGGTTTTCCAGATTCATTCAAAATTGTTTGTAATTACAGTCAGACAAGAAAGCAGGCGGGTAATAGCCTTCCTGTCCCTGTTGCACAAGCAGTTCTCTTCCGGCTTCTTGCAGCGCAAGGGTGGCATAATGGAGTCTATGACGAAGCCGTTCGCCAGGAGGGATCCGTTCATGGGCAAATGATTCTTTTAGAGAGGAAGGCAAAATATGGTAGAAAGAAAAGGCCCAAGACTTCGCACTGTTGAAAAGTACAACCCTCCATATCTGCTCAACAAGTTTCCTTCTGATTTTCCTATTCGGCTTGGAAAGGAAGTGATTTTTTATTTGGCTACGCGGAGGACACCAAGGATAGAGGGCAGCGATTGGGAAGAGATTTTTGCCAGAATTATCGACGCCGAGTGGAAACCCTCCAATGTTGGCCTTGATGATATAGTTCTTCAGCAGACTGCATGGGGCGCGAAGACAGTAAAAAATCCTAAGCCTGCGACCGTAAAGAAAATCCGGCTCATCTCTGGACGGAACTCTCCTGTTTATTCATATGGTGATAAAAAAGTGACAGAGCGTGATGAAAATGAGTTGGGAGAGAAGATTTTAGGGATTTGGAATGAAAGAGTTTCAGCCGTCAAAAAACAGTTCAAACACCTTCGAACAGTTGTCTTGATAAAGGGCGAAGGTTTACGGGAATTAGCTGTGTACGAATTCGATACATCCCGTTACATACCTGAAGATTATTGGTGGCAATGGAATGATAATAAAAACCTTGAAGGTTATAGTAAACAATCTCGCGAACATGTGTTTACTTGGCAACCACATGGTTCTCAATTCACAATAATTGAAGATGTTCCAGAGAAACGGTTAACGATTCGGGTAAAGCAACCCCCAATCGTTGATAGCGCGAAAGTCCTTGCTGAAATCAATTTTGACGATTCATGGGTAGAAGTAATTTCCAAACCCTAGCTTTAGGCTAAATGGATATTGTTTCAAAGGCTGATCGTTCTCGCATAATGGCTCAAGTCAAAGGGTCAAAGAACAAATCAACCGAACTTGTTTTTATCCAATTACTCCGTTCTGCAGCAATTCATGGCTGGCGCCGGAACTACCCTCTCTTCGGTAATCCTGACTTCGTTTTTACCGCATGTCGAATAGCTGTCTTTATTGATGGGTGCTTTTGGCATGCCTGTCCAAAGCATTGCCGAATGCCAGCCTCAAACAGAGATTATTGGGAAAAAAAGATCTCTCGCAACGTACAGCGTGATCGAGTTGTAAATAGAGAATTGAAACGAAGGAAATGGGTCGTGATACGATTCTGGGAACACGATTTGAAGGGAGGGAGATCATTCTCTCAGAAGATGTCCCGATTGAAAAGAATTGTCCAGCAAGCCAACCCAATGTAAACGCTGAACCTCTTCATTGGTTTACGCCATTCTTACCCATCTTTCTTCTCTCAGCGTAAGCGACATAAAAACGCCAACGCTCATATTCAAAAATGATTACAGATTTCTCAGTTCGCTTGATAGGCAGCTGCATTTTCAAAAATTTCTTCTTTGGTGATGCCGGCGGCGCGGTACATGGAGAAGATGTTTTCGATGGGGGTTTCAGGTGGAACGGTGTGAGACGCAGCGAGAATGTAGCCACCGCCGTCTGAGGTCATGCCTTCGATGAGTTTGCTTGTGGTACTGTAAATTTCCTCAGCTGTTCCGTTGGGCAGAAGGTACTGTGTATCCACTCCACCCATAAAGGAAATATCCTTACCGAATTCTTTTTTCAGATCGATGGGGTCCATATCGGGGCAGTTGCATTGAACGGGATTGAGCACATCCATGCCGATTTCAATCAGATCCGGGATGATGGGGTAGAGAGAGCCGCAGCAATGATGAGCCACCCAGAGGTTATGCTTCTTTCCGATGGCAAAGATTTCGGCCAGTTTGGGTTTGATCAGTTCCCGCCAGCAGGCGGGGCTCATGATCATGGATTGTTGCCCAGCTACGTCGTCACCGGTCCAGAGCCAGTCGAGCGGGAAACGTTCAATGGCTTCTTCGGCCAGGAGAATGGAAAACTGGAGCGCCTGATCCAGCATGATCTCGGAGAGTTCCGGTTCTTCGATCAGGTTGAGGATGGTTTCTTCCATCCCGCGCAGGCGCCAGACCATTTCAAAGAGGCAGGGGGAAATGTCGCAGCCGATAAAGGATTCCTCAGCGTAGGGAATGAGTGGATCCATGCTCGACATGAGTTCATCGAGTTTATGCTCCGGATGTTTGTACGCACGGATTTCTTCTTCGGAAGCATCAGCCAGTGGGGATGTCTTGATCTGATTAAAAGCGCCTTCTTTTACCCATTCGATCCCCCAGTCATCGGTATGAGTTTCACCGACGTTGTCATGGATAATCCCTTCCATGGCGTAGTTGTTGCCCACCCAGGCCTGGCGAACATCATTGCACATGACCTCATCCACTTTATCGGGCGGAACTTCAAAAAGTTCCGCCAGGATTTTGGTGGTATCCGGATGGAACCACATGTAAACAGGGACCCGATCCGTCGGTAGACGTTTCAGCGCTGCGTGGACACGTTCTTTTGAGGTCATATTGGTATCCTTTAAGGTGTCCAATATAGGATTTGCCGAAGAAAAGGTCAATCGGTTAGACCGCTATTTTTATCCGTAGATTGCGCAGATTAACGCAGATTTTGTTCTGACGATTTTATATCACGCTCGCTTCGCTCAAGTCGCTAAGACGCGAAGCATTCAAATCTTTGCGCCTCTGGGTCTTTGCGTGAGAATAAAGGCTTATCTCTGTGGTTAGGTTCTGAAGTTGTAGCGATATTTCTTTCCACAATTTGAACAGATATATTTTCGTCCTTTAATTCGTTGCCAAATTATCCCTACAACCATGGGCAATATTAGAATAAGTCCGATGGCGCTGAGAAAGGAGTGCATCTCATACTCTTTTTTATTTCCGCTTTTGCAGTGAGGACATTTCACCAAAGGTTCATAATCTTCACTGATCTTTTTCTCGATATACTTTTTTGCTTCCTCCTCATCGCTTTCGTCTACCAAAAGATGGTATTCTGGAAGAGATCCATACGTGATTTCAAAGATACCCTGACTAGGAGTTTTAATCTTACAATCGATATCCATTGCCAGCAGGGTAATTTGATTTTCCTCAGCTTCTTCGTATGTGGGATATGATTCTATCGATTTCATTTTCTAAAATAGTTAACCACAAAGGAACGAAGAGCACGAAGCAAAAGATAGACAATCTGCGTTCTTCCTTTGTTATTCTCACGTTGTTCGTTGAGGTGTCGCCTTTGGCTCGGTAGTGTCCTTTGTGCTCTTCGTGATTAAAAGAATGTCTTAGGCTGTTTCATCTGTGTAAATCTGCGCAATCTGCGGATTATAAAACTTCTCACGCTAGTATATCATCTTCTAAAAATTTCAGGGTTCTCATCAATTTGCGTAAATGGTATTTCAAATCTGCGGATAAAACCTGCCTTTTTTAGATTACTTCACCAAAAGGATGATGCCGGTGATGAGAAGAAGAAAGAGGACGATTTTTTTGAAGAGGCCTTCACTCACGCGATGGTGCAACCATTCGCCAAAGATAATGCCGCCGATAACGACGGGGATGAAGCTCAGGGTCTTGGAAAGATTCGTGAGGATGCTTCCATTGAAAACGTACCAGAGGGTGAGTATGAGATTGAGTAAGAACCAGACGACGGAAAGGGTTGCCCGGAAGCATCGCTTGCCCCGATTGATCCCAGTCAGGCCGTAAACGAGTAAAGGGCCACCCGAGGCAAAAAGGCCGTGCGTGATACCGGCAAAAAAGGTGATGACTGTGGTCAGGAGGGGTGGATGGGCTTTACTGTGATTGCCTTTAAAGAGTTTCCATAAGCTGTAAGCGGAAAACCATACGACAATGGTGCCAAAGAGAAAGCGTAGGGTATCTCCCGAAAAGAAGTCAGCGGTGGAAAGACCGACACCAGCCCCAACCAGCATGGCTGGCAGGATGGTAACGGTCAGTAATTTCCAATCGACAAATTCGCGATAGCGAAAGCTGA
>JANQKU010000047.1 GCA_028280955.1 Opitutaceae bacterium | reverse complement strand
CCATCAGCTCAATTGTTTCAGAAAACGGATACGCTGAACGACCGACCCTCAAGGCATCCAGAACGGCAACCAGCTGATTCCGAAAAGCGTGATACGGCTCCGAAACCCTGATGCGGCGATGATCTTTAGTTCCACAGATATCCACCAATCCATATCCGCCCAGCATATCGTAGACGATTGGCAGTGTAATCTGAGTGCCGCTTTCATGCAGGATGTAACCAATATCCGCACCCGGACGTGATTCCAAACGCACTTCTTTCAAGCCCGGCCCCACGAGAGGATAGATGGACTCAAGCGCATGCACACCATATCTTTCCCAGGTCTTGATAGAGGTGCTGGCAATCCAGCGTAATTCACCGAGCGAGGCCAATTCTTCACGTAACGCAACAGACGACGGAGCATAACGCAACCCACTGGAAGACATGATGAAATGCCCTTCCTTTTCCCAGTCGATAAATTGCTGAAGATCGGCCACGTTGGTGGCTAAAGGCTTATCCACAAAAACGGGAAGATTCGCTTCGATAAAGGGTCGAACCCTGCGAACGTGATCATCGCCATCATCCACTGAGATGACGACCAGATCTACCTCACCAATCACGTCTTCCGGATTTTCCACCACATTGGCAACCAGGGATGCCGCCGAGATCTTGGGCGCTTCTTCCGGATCGTCCGTCCATATATGGGTGACGGTCGCTCCATCCACTCCGATTTCCTCAAACGGTTCCGCACCTAGGTAATCGACAATGCCACGGTACTTTTCCCCGACTCCGATCTCCATCGCTTCGGGATTGTAGCCATTGATAATGGCCGACCAGGAATATGGATGGGCATTTCCATCGATCATACCCAGCATTGCCATGCGAATTGGCTTATCGCCAAAAGGAACACCTATACTTTTCATCGTCATTTTTTAAGATTCCCTAGAGATTAACACGTTGACCTGAATCAGCTGATTTTAGGGCTGCCAGATTAAATTTCAAAGTCTGAATACCCTCTTCCAATAAACAGAGGATCGATTCTTTTCCCTCTATCCTATCGAGAAAGGCCGATGCCTGAGTTCGGAAAAGCCAATCTCTCTCCTCTTCAGGTATTTCATGCCGTGTCCATTCTGCTGCACCACGTTTGATGGAATCCCAACGACTCTCGTGAAGAAAAATCCGGACACTCCCCTCTTCTCCATGCATCTCAATAACATTATCCGGAATACACTGAAATTGATTCAGACTATAGGAAACCAAGGTCTCTCCATTTCGGGCAATGATGTTAACCGTATCTTCCACTTCGACTCCCGGTAAGGATTGGTGAGCGGCATCACAAGCCAACGTCTGTGTCGGGCCAAGCACCCACTCCATCACATTGACCATATGGGTAAGCCCGTCCTGAATCGCGCCGCCACCTGTTCGACGATCGTTGTAGTATATCTCTCGATAAGCCGGTCGGAAAGTGGGGAAATGTTGACCGCTTCTTAAGGTGACCTGGTGAATCTTTCCCAGGGCTCCGCTGCGAACATACTCACTGGCCTGAGTAATCGGAGGATTAAACCGCTGGACATAGGCAATTCCCACTTTTTTACCACTTTCATCCCGAGCTTTAAGCAACTCATCGGTTCCTTCGAGGGAAACCGCCAGTGGTTTTTCAATTAAAACATGCTTACCCGCTTTGAGGGATTGAATGGCCATTGGCACGTGCAGATGAGCCGGGGTGCAGATCACCACAGCGCTGACATCCTCCCGGGCTAATCCTTCATCCAGCGAACCACAACCGGAAACGCTGTAGCGTTCCGTGATGGTATCGAGGAGTTCCTGATTGGGCTCACAGGCAATCGCCTTGACTCGCCCTGTTCCCAGAAAGCAACGCAAATGTCGCTCTCCAATGCTTCCACAGCCCACAATCAGGACGGTACGTTTTGCTTCTACCTTAACAGTCATTTTAAATGAATTTCTTTGAGGGGTAATATGAAAATTGCTTTAAAACCGGACTACGCTGCCCACTCTGATCTAATCCGTCGATACCATTTATCACCCTTCCAAAAAATTCGAGTTATAAGTTAACTCATTGCGCAAAAAAGAGCCGATCCCTACGAACCGGCTCTTTTTGCAAATAGTTTATAATGGTTTAGACGGCGCTTTCGCCATGTTCATCCGTTCGTATGCGAATCGCTTCATCGATTGGCAGGACAAAGACTTTGCCATCTCCGATCTTACCGGTTTTGGCCGCCTTTACGATCGCATCTGCTGTCTTCGAAACAACGTCATCGGGAACAACGATCTCCAGCTTAACCTTCGGTAAAAAGTCAACGGTGTATTCGCTACCGCGATAGATTTCAGTATGCCCTTTTTGGCGACCAAAGCCTTTTACTTCTGTTACCGTCATCCCTTCGATGCCGATCTCAGAAAGAGCTTCTTTCACTTCTTCCAGTTTAAAAGGTTTAATGATGGCAATAATCAGTTTCATTGAACGATCTTTCTTTTTTCTATTATAATGAGATATAGGGGGTTATGCCAAAGACAGGATACTTCTCTTATCTGTGACAGTTAAAGCATAAATTGGGATAAATATACACCTAATGTGAAAATTGTTATACTACAAAGCTGTAAGGAAGCAGCTCTCATGCCAATCGAAAAGCTTTTAAGTGCCTCTTTTTCGCTTCCATAACATAGTAAAATCATTCCTCTGCCGAAGACAACCTCAGGAGCGTTCTATTAATGAATTACCTGCCATTTCCTCCGGTTTTGGCAAGTTCATCAAATCAAGAATAGTGGGAGCAATATCCGCCAACCGTCCGGACTGTCTCAGCTTCAAGTCTTCACACCCTTCGCCAACCACAAAGAGTTCCACCAGATTCAACGTATGCGAGGTGTGAGGTCCATTCGTAGAAGCATCCCAGAGCTGTTCCGCATTTCCATGATCGGCCGTAATCACCCCTTTACCGCCCATTTTCTCTAAAGCCGTCAAAAGGATTCCGACGCACTCATCTACTGTTTCAACCGCTTTAGTGGTTGCTTCCAGGCTTCCCGTATGGCCCACCATATCCGGATTGGCGAAATTGACGACCAGAAGGCCGTATTTGCCTGAAAGAATGGCCTCTTTGGCCGCTTCTGCCACGGCAGGCGCAGACATTTCCGGCTGCTGATCATAGGTTGGAACCTTGGGACTGGGAATCAGAGACCGATCTTCATTCGGAAAGGGCTCTTCTCTATAATCGTTAAAGAAAAACGTAACGTGGGGATATTTTTCTGTCTCTGCGCTTCGGAACTGATTGATTCCCTTCTCACTGATGTAACTGCCGAGAATATTCTTCATTTTCTCCGGCTTACGCAAAATGACTTCCACCGGGAGCCCCGCTTCGTATTCGGCCATTGTCGCATAAAAGAGATCGAGCTTCTGCCCACGATCAAAGCCATCGAATGCATCCAAAACAAAAGCCTTGGTAATCTCCCTTGGGCGATCACCCCGGTAATTATAAAAAATCACACTGTCGCCATCCTGAACCGTCGCCAGTGACTTCCCCTCTTTATTGAGAATCCAGGTTGGCAAAATGAATTCATCTCCCTTGCGATTTTCATCAATGGGATTGGCGTAATAGTTTTCGACAGCTTCAACTGCAGAAGCTGCCGTTGCTTCTGCCTTTCGTCCCGTCAGGCAGTCATAGGCTTTGGAAACTCTTTCCCAACGATTATCTCGGTCCATACTCCAAAAACGCCCGCAAATCGTCGCAATTTTTCCGATACCGACCTCAGCACATTTCGACTCCACCGCCTTAATAAAGCCCAATCCACTGGTGGGGCTGGTATCTCTTCCGTCCGTAAACGCATGGATAAAGACCTCATCCGTTAAGCCGGCCTCCTTCGCCATCTGCAATAATCCATAGAGATGCTCGAGCAGTCCATGGACACCAGCATCCGAAACAATGCCGAAAAGGTGCAGTTTGCCGCCGTTCTGCTTCACATTCGCAATGGCCCCTTGCCAAACAGGGTTCTCCTTCAACGTACCCTCCGTAAACGCCTTATTGATGCGCACTATTTCCTGGTCCACGATCCGCCCAGCGCCGATATTGTGATGGCCAACCTCACTATTTCCCATTACCCCCTCCGGCACTCCTACATCGATACCAGAGGCAACGATCTTGGTCGAAGCACAACGCTTGCGCATCTCATCTTCGACTGGTTTACGGGCCAGATGCACCGCATTGGTCGCATTTTGAGAAGGGTCGGGATTTACTCCCCAACCATCGCGGATAATCAGAAGAACAGGTGAAACAGAATCGTTCATAATCGCCTCCCATTCGGTAATCACGCGCCCGAATAATCAAGACCACAATTGCCCTGAACTAAAATTCATTCGTCGCAAGGCTTTCTCCTCAATTCAAAACCATTCCAAGCTCTCTTTCTCCTGGGTCAAAAAGTCCTCGAAGGGGCCTGAAAACGGCTTGCCGTCTTCCCTTGACAGATAGGAGGCAACGATCAAGATGCCAAACTTTTCATTTTTACCGGTATGGCCAAGGACTTTAAAGATACACTCAACCTGCCGAAGACCGCCTTTCCGATGCGAGCAAACCTGGTATCCCGA
>JANQKU010000035.1 GCA_028280955.1 Opitutaceae bacterium | reverse complement strand
TGACACTGTCTGAAAGATCAAAGGCACCACCAATGCCGGGAATTGCTTTTCCTGAATCTTTTACATTGGCGCTACGTTTGATAATTGATTCGATGAGATCTGAAATGATGGCAACGATGGCTATTGGAATGGCAATAAGGGCTGCCAGTGTAAGGGTGATTTCATGAGGAAATCGGTCTCGGAAAAACCATGCGAATAAGACGCTAACGACAATGGAAAAAGCGACACCTCCGAAGGCCCCTTCCCATGTTTTGTTTGGACTGACTGTTGGTGATAGGGAGTGTTTGCCGATGGCGAGACCGATTAACAAAGCACCGACATCACTAAATTTGGCAATGGCGATTACCCAAACAGTGAGGAGTAGGCCTTGGGATTCATTGCTGCAAAGCTCAAAGATGCGGATAAGAAAATGCAGCATGAAAGGAACATACATGATTCCAAAAAGAGTGGAACTAAGAGCGTTCAACCGGCCAGGTCCTTCTCGTTCTCTCAAAATTCGAACGCAGACGATGACAACAGCGACAGCAATAATACCCAATTCGAGATCAATTTGTTGTTTTGTTTGAGAGTATTTATGCGTGTAGTAGGGAGCGAAGCTGATGATAGCGCCCAAGGTAAGTCCTAACCGACGGAATGGCTTTAGTCCTATCTTTTCAAGTAACTGATAAAGTTCATATTGGGCCGCCAGCGCGCAAAGAGCAATTATCCAGACGCCAGCTTCAGGCCCTAAAAAGAAGAGTAGGCAGATAGTTAATAGCCAAAGTCCAACTGTGCTTAAGATTCTTTTTCCCATTAGGTCACGGAATGTTCTGTCATAGAAAGCTCGTTGATTTGTTCTCCAGTGAGGCCGTAACGTCTTTCGCGGTCTTTATAATTTTCTAAGGCTTCAAGTAAAGCAGCCTGGTCGAAGTCTGGCCAGTAGACTTTTGAGAAATACATTTCTGCGTATGCACTTTGTAACATGAGAAAATTGCTCAGACGGGTTTCACCGGATGTTCGGATAATAAAATCGGGGTCAGGAAGATCGAAGGTATAAAGATAGCTGTTGAGTGTTTCCCATGAACATTCTTCCGGATTCTCTTTCCCTCGATGAATGGCTTCTGCGTACGCTTTGACGGCATCGACCATTTCAGTACGAGAACCGTAATTGACTGCGAGGGTCAAATTCCATTTGTCAAATTTGGCGGTGGCTTCGAGAGATCGGGTAACTTCTTTGCGAACTTTTTCAGGAAGTTCATCTATGCGACCAATGACCCGCAATCTCACTTCTTTTTTAATTAAATTCTTCGTTTCTTTGCGTAAAAAATGATGAAAGAGGTCCATTAATGCAGAAATTTCGCTCTGTGGACGATTCCAATTCTCTACCGAAAAGGCATAAAGGGTAAGGTAACGGATTTTTAATTTTTGGCAGACAGATAGAACTTCTCTAATGGTCTGCCCTCCCTGACGATGCCCTGAAATTCTCGGTTTCCCTTTCTTTTTGGCCCAACGACCATTCCCATCCATGATGATGGCGATATGTTTGGGAAATTTGCTAGGTGAAAGGTTCATCTGAAGGTTCAAATCAAAAATAGCTTTTACGGTGCGCAGTTTTTTGGGTCAAATCATAAGCAGATAGATAGAATCTGAAAAAGGATTCCATTAGGCAGAATATGGGAGATGGTAGTTAGGCAATCTGTAAATTTGATCAATTGGGATGATTGGGGTTTGACCGGCTTTGGTCATTCAATCAGGTTCCTCCGAAATTTTCTTTTATGTTATCTCAATCGATTGTTGGTGGACGGATTCAGTTTCGTCAGAATCTTATCGAAATTCTCGAATCTAAAGTAGATTCGATCTTGTCATCATCCCATCCGGATGGACGGTTTGGAACAGAGCCCTGGATTGTTCGAGATCAAGATGTGATGCTCACCTTGGCGTTGCTTTATACCTGTGAAGAAAGTGAGCATTTTAAAAGTCCAAAATTATTGGAAACAATAGCGGCTGGTGGAAGATGTCTTCGCAATCGGCAAGATGAGAAGGGGATGTATGTTTTTCGTAAGAAGGATGGTTCGGAATGGGGTATGATTTATATGCCATGGACTTATTTGAAATGGATTGTTACGTTTGATCTGATTGGAGAAGATCTTTCACCCGAGGATAAATCTGTTTGGGAAGAGGGTTTGCTTTTGGGCTATGGCGGTATTGCGGCGACAGAGCTCAGTTCACAGAGTAATATTTATCCGGGGACCTTGCCAGGCCAGCCAGAGCTGAAAGAAGGGGAGGTTGTTCCCTGGCTGCATAACATTCCTTCTCATCATGCTGTCGGTTTGTATTTAGCAGGCCGAATTTTTAATCGTCCGGAATGGCAGAAGCAGGCCGATGAATACTTTCAGTTGATCGTTGATTTTCAATCAGAATACGGTTGGTGGACAGAGCATAGTGGTCCTGTGGTTCTTTATAATCGGGTTTATTTGGAAGCTTTGGCTTTGTATTATCATTACAGTAAAGATGAATCTGTATTCGATGCATTAAAAAGAGGTAATCTTTTTCATCTCAATTATACCTACCCCAATGGAGCTGCCATCGAGACGATAGATGAACGGAATGTTTATTATCCGGTCAAGATTTCGAAAAAGACAGGTGAAGATGGAGAAAAAATCTATTTACCGAAGCATGCAACCATTCATCCTGGCCTTTATTTCACCGATGAGGGAAGATCGTTGCTCGATCATCAACTGAGGATTTTGAATAATCTAAGAAGTGATGAACTTGAAGCAGAATTTGCTGAATATATGTATCTCTGTCTTCCTGAGGATAAGGATGCGTTGAATTTTACGGCTATGATGTCTCCACGATTTAGGATGGGGAATGATTCGTTGATTGTGAGAAAAAGTCCTTGGATTGTCAGTTTTTCGGGATATTCATGTGAGCGTACCGGGAATCGTTTTATCCAGGACAGGCAGAATTTAGTGAGTCTGTATCATGAGAAATCGGGCCTCATTTTTGGGGGAGGCAATACAAAACTACAGCCACTTTGGAGTACGATGACGGTGGGAGATGTGAGTCTGCTTTCGCCGATAGGAGCTCCGCATGAGTTTGTGACAGGAACCAATGAAGATACGGGTCTGGCGCCTGATGTTGATCTGGGTTATGTTCCGGAAGAAATAGAAATTTTAGAGAATGGTGAAAATTCTTATGGGATGCGTATCCGAACAATGGATGCTGTTTGTGTGATTCGGATTGAGATTATTTCGGAAGATGAAGTGGAGATAAGCACTCGATTAGAAAAAACACCTTCATCTGGTAAACAAGTGGCCAATCATTTAACATTTATTCGTTACCCAGAAAGTGCTGTTGTGTTGTCAGATGGGACAGAAGCGCAACTGGACGAAAAGGCTTTTGCTAAAGAGGGAATGGAGTGGATAAAACATCATAATTGGGAATTACAGATACCTTCATCATCAAAAATTACTTGGCCGGTTTTACCACATAATCCTTATACCCACCATGGGCATGCTGAAATAGAGGAAGGGCGTTTGGTTGTATCCTTACCTTTGTCAAAAGAAGATGACGAAAAGAAAGTTATTCTAAAAATTAGAGATTGATGAAGTGTAAGCTTCTTCAAAACTGGACCACTGGCTGTAAATTATAATTTGATAGTTAAGTTGTCTTTTTTTATCGATAGTCACTAGGGCACACGCAGTGGTCGTTCCAAGATAATCTTTGTTTCTCGGAAAGCACGCTCCAACCAACGGACGGAATCCTGCATCACCAATTCTTCCATTTTTGGCATATCGATTTTGGCAATATTCTCAGGATTATGAGTGCCGGGTAGGCAAATTCGTGGATCATAAGGTGGTTCTCTGAATCGATAGATACCTCGACCAAGCTTTCCATTTCCACGACGATCTCGGAAGGTCGTATCATAGGCCCAGCAATTTTCAAAACAGACCCGCGACATTCCTGCGCGTTGTAATGCATGTGTTGTTTCTATGATTGGTAGGTGTCCTTCACCCAAGGGTACGCCAAGCCACCTCGCTTCTGGAAAATTGATTTCATCAGCAGGAATTGTCACATGATCTTTCAAATGCGCAGTGCGAGAATATTTCCCCAGAACACGAACTGATTCTTCAGGTTCTTCCATGAAGATCGCCGAATTTCCGTAATCAAACAAGGCTTGCACATAAGGATGATCAACTCGTTCTAATATCCCAGCCACTTGAGTAGCAGTGAGATCCTCATGATTTTCAAGCAGTAAGGTGATTCCCATTTCCTCGGCCAAAGGCGCCATTGCTGACAGACCCTCAATAGCTGCGTCTATGCGATCACGACCATCTGTACAGGGTAAAGTGTAAGTTCGCAAATGTTCTGCACCTAACTGATAGGAAACCTTAAGCTCACGTTGCAATGCCTCTGGATTCGTGCCACTGGTCTCGGTATCGAGCCCCAGGTTACGTTCGTGCAAGTGAGTACGGATTTCGGCCAAATAGGTCGGATCATCGTTTTCTAAAAAAAGATGAGGTAGATTCTTGATGGAAAGATTAAGACCACTGAATCCGTAATCAGCAGCCTCATCGAGCAAATCGTGTAAATCAAATTTCTGCTGACCGCGACGTCTCCACCGATAATTAAAGTAGTGCAGATAGACCTGTAACGGCGGGTGCGTGAGATTATTATCCATGATGTGATTTATGCGAGTGCCGGATTAGAAAAGTAAGAAAAGAGATCAATGTTCATCATTCATGTTTTACAAAACAAGCCTGTAGTTCGAGGAGGTTGATCTATTGAGGCCGTTTGACATTTGGTGAACCCGGTGATTGTTTGTTTGTATGAGTACACCGTTGAGTAAATCTGTTATTAATGATGCTCTCTCAGAATCGCTTCACGGGTGGTCTTTTGAAGAAGATGCGTTGGTAAAGACTTTCATTTTGGAACATTTTCCTGCTGCATTGGCTTTTATTGTTAGACTAGGAGTAGAATGTGAAAAGATGGACCATCATCCTCATTTGACCAATGTATGGAATAAGGTTACTATTCGCCTCAATACGCATGATGCAGGTAATAAAGTCACTCAAAAGGACATTGATCTGGCCAAGGTGGTTCAGCATTTTTCGTGGGTTGAGTAAGTGGGATACAAATTCCAGACATTCCTTAAAACAAGTTTTTGAAAAGAACTTATGAGATAATTTACCTAAAAGTGGAATGATAGTGTAACCTATCCTCTGTGGATGGAGTCTTTCTTTAAAGAGGTTTAATCCAGATAATATGAAACGAATTTTAGTGGCTCTTTTGATTGTTTTCTCAGTGGCGAGTGGGGCCTTGTCCTATTCTCTTTTTCGCACAAATAGTGAACTACGGAGCGCCTTAGCTAATCAAAAGAAGGGATTGACTCCCAATAATGTAGCGCAATCGGAAAATTCTATTCGAGGAGAGATGCCTCAAGCGCAGAAAACGCAAGATGAGGAAAGTGTTCAGGAAAAGAAAGCTGAACCAGCTGTTGCTCAGAATTGGCAGGAACGACGCATGAGGTTTTTTAAACAAATGCTGGAAAATCCAGAACGTCGCCAGATGTTTATTGATGCAAATAAAGGACGTATTGAGAGAGGGTATGCCCCTTTGTTTAAGAAGCTTAAATTGAGTGAGGAAGAAGCGGGAGTATTCATGTCTTTACTGTCTGAGAGGACACTGTATCAAAGAGGCTTGCGATATATGTCGGACGCTATGTCGGACGAAGAAAAGGCTGTTACGCAGGCTAATCTGGATCAACTGGATGTTGGGTTAGCCGAATTGTTGGGAGATGAGGGATTTGATACTTATGAGGTGTATAACGAAACTCGCTCTCAGAGACAGATGGTTGAGAATTTAAACCAGAAATTAAGTTATGCCGGAACTCCACTTTCGGATGAAACAACGGAAAATCTTATTTCGATGATGGCTGCTCAAGAAAAGGCTTTCAGTTTTACGAACAATCTCTCCGACACAGGACCTAGAAATTGGGGGGAGTATTCACAGGAAGATATTGAGATTTATCTGAGGGAGAAGAATGAACTGAATGCACAGATATTAGATGGTGCTGGAGAAATCCTTAGTGAGGATCAGTTGGACTCGCTTTTGGAGCAACAACTTGAGGAAAGTGATCGGATTCAACGGTGGTCAACCATAAGAGCCCAAGGTGGTTTTGGCCCTCCTCCACGTTGAGGGTTAGATTTTTTTGGAAGGGCTTTAAGAGACGATTCTTAGGCCGTCGTAAACCAATTTTCCACCGACAAAGGTTGATTTGACGCGCCCCTGCATTTTGCATCCTATCCAAGGAGAATTGGCTGATTTGCTGAGAAACATCTCTGGATCGACGACCCAGACTTCATCAGGATCAAAGATGGTAATATCCGCATTCGCCCCTTCCTGAAGGTTTCCGGCGTCCAAATGAAGTACTGCCGCAGCTTTGTCAGTTAAGAGAGAAATCGTATCGGATAAATTTATACCTGCTTCGCGATGAAGAACTTCCAGTGTGACAGGCAGGGCGGTTTCTAGGCCTACGATGCCAAAAGGAGCGAAGTCGAACTCCCGATCTTTTTCGTAATCAGTATGTGGCGCATGGTCGGTAGCTACGCAATCAAGGGTGCCATCTTTGATCCCTTCTATGATGGCTTGCCTGTCGGTTTCTGTCCGGAGAGGAGGATTCATTTTAAAATCGGTGTTGTAAGAAGAAAGAGCTTCATCAGTCAGGTGTAGATGGTGAGGTGTTGCTTCTGCTGTGATGCGAACATTTCTCTGTTTGGCGCGTCGGATAATGTCAACAGAGGTAGCAGAACTGATGTGTTGTAAATGAATATGAGCGCCTGTATGGGCTGAGAGGATGACATTTCGGGAAACGATGATATCTTCTGCTGAGGCAGGCCAACCCTTAAGCCCAAGTCGTGTCGATACAATACCTTCGTTCATGACAGAGCCTTCGGTGAGGCTTGCATCCTGACAGTGATCCAGTACTGGCATATCAAACATATTGGCATATTCAACAGCCCGGCGCATCAATTCATTGCTCTGAATGCAGCATCCATCGTCCGTGATGCAGACCACTCCAGCTTCTTTGAGAGAGCCTGTTGAGGCAAGTTGTTCGCCTTTCATGCCAACGGTGATGCATCCGGATGGATAAACTCTGATGACTGCGTTTTTGATGCAATTCTGAATGAGTTGGATCGTTCCAGAATTGTCAGCAGGTGGTGTGGTATTGGGCATGCAGACGGCTGTGGTGAAACCACCAGCAGCGGCTGACCAGGATCCAGTTTCGATGGTCTCTTTATGCGTTTGCCCAGGTTCACGAAAATGGACATGGATGTCGACCAGACCAGGGCAGACGACAGCTTTTTTTGCGTCAATGATAGTCGCTTTTTTCTTTTGTTGGTCGGAAAGAGAGGCAACGATTTTTCCGTTGACGGCAAAGAGATCTCCAGCTGCATCCCGACTTGAAAGTGGGTCAATAATTCGTCCGTTCTGGATCCAAAGAATATCACTCATGTTTATTTAAAATACTAAGATCTTTTCTTAAATCTCAATTTGAGGGTTTAATGACAGCTTCCGGTGATCCTCCGCTGCAAAGGTAAAGAACAGCCATACGCACTGCGATGCCGTTGGTGACT